>JAHBUR010000054.1 GCA_019637975.1 Bacteroidota bacterium
ACTTTGAGAAGATCGATGCGCTCGGAGGAGTCATTCCGGCGATAGAAGCGGGCTTTTTCCAGCGTGAAATTGCAGAAGCAGCCTACCGCTACCAGCTTGAATTGGATAGCAAGGAAAAGATCATCGTCGGCGTGAATGAGTTTGTTGAAGAGGATGAGAAGATTGATATCCCGATTTTGCTGATTTCGCCGGAAGTCGAGGTGAAACAGAAGAAGCGTCTTGCGGATCTGCGCCAATCCCGCAACAATGACGATGTTGAACGAACGCTCGCCGAACTGAACCGCACAGCCTCGGATGGTTCGAACCTGATGCCGAAACTGCTGGATTGCACAAGAGCATACGTCAGTCTCGGCGAGATGTGCCAAAGTCTGACCGAAGTGTTTGGTGTGCATGAAGAGATTGCCGTGTTCTAGAGCCTTGACGTGAAGAGGAAGTTGTGAAATCCAAAGTAGCAGTTCTTAAAACAAAGCCCGAAACTGTTCTCGACGATTATCAGCGGCTTGCCGAACTTGCCGGTATGCCGTCTGTTCTCAGTACTGGCGCGACCACCATTCTGAAAGACAATATCTCCTGGCATTTTCCGTTTCCCGGCGCCAACACAACGCCGTGGCAAATGGAAGGGACGATCCTTGCGCTGAAGAAATTCGGGTTGACAGATATTTCGTGTGTGCAGAACAAAACAGTTGTTACCGACGCGTTCAAAGGCGAAGATCTGAACAACTATGTTCCCATCTTCAAGAAGTACGACATTCCTGTTCTCTTCAACTTCAAGGAAGAGGATATGAAATGGATAACGTACGAACCGAAGGCGAACATGCACGTGCTGAAGATGATTTATCCCGAAGGGATTACCATCCCGGATTACTTCTTCGGAAAGAATATCGTTCATCTCCCCACCGTGAAATGTCACATCTACACAACAACAACCGGCGCGATGAAAAATGCCTTCGGCGGATTGCTGAACACAAAACGGCATTACACGCATTCGTGGATTCACAAGACGCTCGTTGACCTTCTCGCAATCCAAAAAGAAATTCATAGCGGCATTTTTGCGATGATGGATGGAACAACGGCGGGAAACGGCCCGGGCCCGAGGACGATGTTTCCCGTTATCAAGGACTACATTCTTGCAAGTGCGGACCAGGTTGCAATCGATGCCGTCGCAGCGAAGATGATGGGCTTCGATCCGCTGAGTATTGAATATATCCGTGTTGCGCATGACGACAAGCTCGGCGTCGGCGATGTACGCGATATCGAGATTGTAGGAGAGGATATCTCCAATGAATCATGGGGCTTCACGGTCGGCAACAACGGTGTGAGCCTGTTCGGCAATCTCGCCTGGTTTGGCCCGCTCAAGGGATTGCAGAAACTGTTCTTCCGGACGCCGCTTGTGCATGCCTTCATCTTCGGGTCCGAAGCGTATCATGACTACTATCGCTGGCCTCTCAAGGACGAGAAGGTATTCGAGCATTGGCGGGCTACCACCCCATGGGGCAGGCTGTTCACTCAATATCGGAACCGGGAAGTGCGGGAGAAAGCGGCATCCTGACCGGCCATCTGTAATTCCACTTTCACGAATTCTGTAACGGAGAACCCGGAGATGCGCCTCGTTCTTCTTCCTGAAGCATCTTAATGACGAAACAAACCAAAGCGGAGTACGCCCTTTTTGCCACGACGTTGATTTGGGCGAGCACGTTTGTTGCGATGAAAATCGGATTGCGGGATATTTCGCCCGTGCTGATGACGGGAATCCGCTTTACGTTTGCCGCACTCTTTTTCCTTACCCTCTTTGCCCGAAGGATACTTCCTCTTTCTCCGGACGCCCTGAAGAAAGGGAGCTTCCTCGGGCTGATCCTGTTCCTCGGTTTCATCTCGCAGAATATCGGGCTGAATTATACGACGGCATCCAAATCGGCATTCATCACAAGCTTGATGGTGGTATTTGTTCCGGTTCTTCAGTTCGTGATTGAAAAACGTTCCCCGACAGTCGGGAATATTCTCGGTATAGCTATTGTTGTCGGCGGACTCTGGTTACTTTCGGCGCCGGCTGGTTCGGAATTCAATTTCGGCGACATGCTGACACTTGTCTGCGCTGTGTTGTTTGCCTACTACATTGTTTATCTCGATGTTGCGTCCAGAGCAATGACGGCACTTCAGCTCACGTTCCTCCAATCGGCTGCGTGTGCGGTGTTGGGCATGGCGTCTGCTTTCCTGTTCGAGGAGATTCTCTTCAATCCTACTACTTCGATGTTAGTCTCCGTCGGCTATCTTACTCTGTTTGCCACGGTTCTTACCACGCTTGTGCAGACAACGTTTCAGAAGTACACAACTCCGACGCGTGCCGCGGTTATCTTCACAATCGAACCTGTGTGGGCATCTATCTACGCCTACTTCATTCTTGGCGAGATGTTGGGGGAATTGGGCATGATAGGCGGAGCCCTCATCGTCATCGGTGTACTCGTGTCGGAGCTTTCTGACAGCATTCCCGGTTTGAACCGGCTTGTGGCCGGCACCGAATCGTAATTCGTTTTTCTCAACCGCAGGTTTTTGTCTCTTCTTTGAGATATATTTTCATAAATACGTAGCCTCACCATCCACCTCCACAGGAGTACATCACATGCATCGAGGATATGCAATCCTGCTTCTTGCAATTCTGACTTCGGCCAATTCGGTATCTCAACAATCCGGCGATCTGAAAGTTCTTACCATGTGGCCGAAGGGACAAACAGAGGCATTGAATCAAACGCAAACCGTTGTTGCCACGTTTAGCAAACCGATGGTGCCGATCCGGGAATTGCCGGAAGGAGAAGGAACGGGGCCGCTCACGATTGCACCGCCTGTCAAAGGAAAATATCGCTGGCTTGGCACAAGCACGATTTCGTTCACTCCGTCCGAACCGTTTGAAATTGCTTCAGAGTACGTTGTGATCATCAAGTCGGGAACAACAGCTCTCGATGGCTCGACGCCGGTCAAGGATATTCGGTGGACATTCACAACGCAGCGCCCCGTATTGCTTTCGAGCAGGCCGTTGAATAACGCTAAATCTGTTGATGTGAACTCACCGATTCTTCTCCAGTTCAACCAGCCGATGGATGCGGAAAAGGCAACAAGGCACATCACCATTACAGAAGCGAAGACCGGAGTCGCGTTTACAGTCGCCCGTCCGACACAGGAAGAAATACGAAAAAGTCAGATGTACGTTGCCGATTCCACATCTGTTTTGATGGTCAAGCCGCAGGCCCCGCTCAAGAAAGCTGCAAAATACACCGTTCGCCTGATAGCAGGTGTGCCCGGCGCAAAAGGGCGGCTCGGGATGGCGAAGGACGCTTCTTTCAGTTTTGAGACGTACGAGGCGATGACATTTCTAGGCATTGATGAGCCGGTAAATCGCGATCCGTCGGGAGCACTCACGTTTCGCTTCAAGACTCCGGTAAAAATAAACGATCTCGCAAAATACGTCACATTCAATCCCCCCCTTCAAACAGCTATGGACTACTCCGAGTGGGGTTGGAGTTCGACCGATGCGTCAATAGAATTCGCATTACAGGCTCAGACAACATATACCGGCACCATCGGCAAAGAGCTGAAGGATGTTTTTGGACAGGAACTCGGCAACGATGTCCGGTTTACCTTCAATACGGTTTCGTTCCCGCCGAAACTCAGCATGACAACCGGACACGGCATTCTTGAATCGTACGGCGAACGAATGTACCCCGTTACGTTGCTCAATGTCGCCTCTGTGCACGTGCAAATGCTGAAGCTGACTCAAGAGACCATTGTTCCGATTCTTCGCAGCGACACTCTGTACTCACGAGGGAGCAAGCTGAATGTCCGTTTTGAGGTCAACAAAAAATGGGAGCCGAAGATTCAGCGTGATGTCCGAACGACAAGAGGTCTTAACCTCGACGAAGCGCTCGGCGAAAGCAAGAGGGGAGCATTGTTGTTGCAAATTTCCCGGGCCGACGCAGATCCGGCATTGGAGTTTGTGCCGCATTTGAAGGCTGACGTTCAGGTGACCGACATGGGGGTGTCCGCCAAATTCTCGCCAGAAAACGTACTCGTGTGGGTTACAACGTTGAAAGAGGCAAAGCCGCTTGCCGGCGCGCAGGTTCAAGTACGGGATGATTCAAACAAGATTTTGTGGCGGGGAACGACGAATACTGAAGGAACTGCCCTGGGAACAGGCTGGGGAACGTTCGAGAATATTCCGCGTTCAGAATGGTCGGCACCGCGCATGTGGGTGATTGTCACCAACGGCGATGACATTGCCTACACGGCTTCAACATGGCAGGACGGCATTGAGCCGTACCGGTTCAACGTCAACACGGATTGGAATCCGCAGCATGAGCCGTGGCAGGGATCGGTATTCACGGATCGGGGCTTGTACAGACCGGGAGAAGAGGTGAATTTCAAGGGGATCTTTCGCAACCGTCGCGGGAATGATTGGGCAGTAGCCGCGGGGGAAGTTCTCCTTCGTGTGTACGACGCACAGAACGAACAGGTGAAGCTCGATTCGATGAAGCTGAACGAGTTCGGCTCACTTGCCGCAACATACGTCATCCCCAAAGAAGCCCGGCTCGGGTACTATCGGATCGAAGCGCTTATGCGAAAGAAACGACCACACCCGGAGGAGCCGTTCACGTACATCGCAGGGGAGTCGTTCAGGGTCGAAGCATATCGTGTGAGCGAGTTTGAGGTGAGCACTCGATTCCGTGAGGCAGGCTATACAGTCGGCGATACGGTACGAGGCTCGTTTTCTGCAAAGTACCTTTTCGGCGGGGAGATGAGGGGGGAAAAAGTACGATGGCGACTTCGGTTCGATCCTTCGTGGTTTACTCCCGAAGGATGGGAAGAGTATTCGTTCGGTCGGAATACCTGGTCGTACGGCTATGCGTCCGGTCCTCAATCCAAACTGCTGTTCACAAAAGATACTGTACTGAATGCAAAAGGAATGCTGGATGTTGAAGTGAAGACAGTCGTGGGAGATATCCGTTCAACGGGGCGGCTTGTGCTCGAGGCAGATGTGACTTCGCCGAGCAGGCAAACCGTCTCGGGACGTATCGGGACGACGATTCATGGCGGACTGTACTATATCGGGATACGTCCTTCTTCAACGTTTGTGCAAAAGGGGAACACGCTTGAGTTCAAAGTGGTTGCTGTCGGATCAGAGGGGAGAATCATGTCCGGCAAGCCGCTGGAGGGAGTAGTACTGAAGCGCGTGTGGCATTCAGTTCGGAAGGCCAGCATACAGGGCGGGTATTCATGGGAGTCACAGGCAGTTGACACAGTTCTCCACCAATTCAGCCTTACGACTTCAGGCGAGCCACGTTCGATGACGTTTGTGCCGGAACAATCCGGATTGTACGTCATTCAAGTTCAGGGAAAAGATGAACGCGGCAACGAGATTGTGAGCGACACGTATTTCTACGCAAGCGGCTCCGATTACGTTGCGTGGGAACGGTCGGATGATGATCGCATCGAATTGATTGCCGATGCAAAGAAATACAAGCCGGGACAAACAGCCCGCATCATTGTCAAGAATCCGTACGAGGAGGCGACGGCACTCGTGACAGTTGAACGGGAAGGCGTGATGAAGCATTGGCGGACATTGCTAAAAGGCAGCGCCCCCGAAATACGAGTCCCGCTCGACGAGAAATCGTTACCGAATATGTTCGTCTCGGTTATTCTTCTCCAGGGGAGAATGTCAAAAAATCCCGAACTCGAGCAAGCAACCGATGTCGGCAGGCCTTCATTCAAGATTGGCTACGTTGAGCTGATAGTCGATCCGGGAACGCGGCATCTCTCCCTCTCAACACAATCCGACAAGGAGAACTACCGCCCCGGTGACACTGTATCAGTCACGGTGAATGCGAAGGATGCTGCCGGAAACCCTGTGCGAACCGAGCTTGCCGTAAGTGTTGCCGACAAGGGTACGCTGAATCTGATTGGTTACCGGTTGCCCGATCCGTTTGATGAATTCTACGGTGCGCGCCCTCTCTCAGTTGTAACGACAGAATCCCGAATACAAATTGTTCAGTCACGGAGTTTTGGCGAGAAAGGTGAGGATGAAGGTGGAGGTGGCGGCGCCGATCTTGCAGGGATTGAAACCCGCGGCAATTTCAAATCAACTGCGTATTGGAATGCCTTCCTGAGAACCGACAGTACAGGCACACTGAGGTTCAGATTCAAGTTACCCGACAATCTCACGACATTCAACATCATGTGTGTCGCGCAGACGAAGAAGTCGGAATTCGGGTACAGCGAGAAAAGCTTCACGGTCAGCAAGCCGTTATTGCTGCAAGCATCCATTCCCCGTTTTGCCCGATTGGGAGATGCATTCGAAGCCGGCGTGGTTGTGCACAACTACACGAAAGAGAACGGAACTGTTTCGTTGAGAACAACATCTGAAACAATAACAATGAAGGGAAAAGAAGTCGTCGAGTTTCCCCTTGCAGCGGGCGAAAGCAAAGAAATTCGCCAGCCGTTTGAAGTGAAGAGGGTAGGGAAAGCGACGTTCACGTTCCAGGCAAAGATGACCTACACATCATCCGAAGGCAGCGAGACAGATGGATTAGTGCTGAGTATTCCGTTGCAAGTTCCTCGACGAAAAGAAACCGTCGCCGATTTTCAGGCGATCACCCGATCCACCGATTTGAAGGTGATTGTCCCCCAAAACAGCTATGAGCGGATGGGTTCGATTGAGTTTACCGCTGCATCAACGGCGCTTTCGGGTTTGGAAAACAGCGTGGAATATCTGATGACGTACCCCTACGGTTGCATTGAACAGAAGTGCTCCGCTATTCTTCCCGTTATTTTGGGGCGAGAGATGGTTGAAGCATTCGGCCTTCAACCGTTGAAAGGCAAGGATGCGAAAGCGGTTGTGAATAACACGTTGCGCGAGATCGCCCGATACCAGATTTGGAATGGCGGTTTCATGTACTGGCCGGGCACGATGCGCGATGCGCCGTATGCTTCAGCGTATGTCATGTACGTGCTTGCTGTCGCGAAGAAGGCCGGATACACTGTCAGTCAGCAGGTCTACAACAGAGGTCTGGAATATGTAAAGGAAGTGTTGCGATGGCAGGACAAAATGCCCGCATATCCGTACACGTCGCATACGTGGGCGGCAACCAAAACGCTGATTCTGTACACACTTGCAATTGCCGGACAACCGGAGCCTTCATACTACGAGACGTATTTCCGCACTCTCGACAAGATTCCTCTTGTTGCTCGGGCGACGCTGCTGAACGCCATTGCTTCTTCGACAAAGAACAAGAAGATGATGCAGACGATATCGTCAAATCTTCTCAACAACATCAAAATCAGCCCCACATCTGCACACTTTGAAGAACCGAACGTCAAAGGGCTTGAATGGTGCTGGAGTTCCAACACGCGAACAACGGGAATCTCGCTTCAGGCATTGCTTGCCGCTGATGCATTCACGGCCGGCAAAGCCGACCTTCCTGCCAAGATTGTACGATGGTTACTGGATCAACGAAAGTCGGGAAGGTGGAGCAACACGCAGGAGAATGTGTATGTGGTTGATGCGTTGGCAACATACTTCAGGAAATATGAGAAGGAAGAACCGAAATTCCGGGCAGAAATCAGGGTTGCAGCAACACAGATTCTCTCGAAAATGTTCGAGGGGAGAAGTCTCAAAACCGAACGGATCGTGCGTGACCTGGATGGGTTCGAGAAAGGGAAGGAGCTTCCGTTGCATCTCAAGAAAGATGGAACCGGAATTCTGTATGCCGGTATGCGAATGTCGTACTTCCCGACAAATGCCGCCACTCCGGCGGACGAAGGCATCGCCATCACGAAAACCATTGAACCGCTCCGGTCTGAAACCAACCCTGCAGGTGCCACCTTTACTGCCGGTTCAATAGTGAAGATCACGTTACGTGTAATCACTCCGCAACAACGCAACTTTGTGGTTGTTGAAGACCCGCTTCCAGCGGGGTTCGAGGCGGTTACTACTTCGCTGCAAACGGAAAGCAGCGAGCTTGGACGCATGTTAGGTGACATTCAGTCCGATGAAAGCAGATATCGTTGGTGGGGTTCATTCAACTACAATGAATTTCACGACGACCGGGTGATGTTGTTTGCAGATCAGCTTGAAGCAGGTATTCATACGTACACGTACCTTGCCCGTGCAACCCGATTAGGCACGTTCATCGCACCGGCAACATACACGGAAATGATGTACGAGCCTGAAGTGTTCGGCAATACTGCAAGTGGCAAGGTGGAAATCAAATAGAGTGATATGACGTGCGGACCCGCTTGCTGAAAATATCAGCAGTCGCCTTTCTTGGATCGCTTGGCATGTTCGTGATTTTGCTGTATGTGCCTCTCGATCGGGAGTTGTTTTCACCGGCGCAGGTGACATCGCTGAGAATGTATGACAAGCACGGAACGATGTTGAGGGAAGTCCTTTCCGGGGACGAAGGGAAGGGTCGATGGTGCAACCTTGGCGATATTTCTCCCCACGTTGTTGATGCGGTTATAGCAACCGAAGACTCCCGCTTCTACCGGCATCCCGGCGTTGATCCTCTTGCAGTTACCCGCGCAACTGTCCAGAATATCCGGGCAGGCCGGGTTGTCAGCGGCGGCTCCACTGTGACAATGCAGGTGATTCGCAATGTGTTCCGTCCGAAACGAACCTTTGCTGAAAAACTGCGGGAGGCATGGTATGCGCTGCGCCTTGAACGGATGATGTCGAAGGAGGAGATTCTTGTCCAGTACCTGAACAGGGTATCCTTCGGCAATCAAACGTCAGGAGTCGATGCGGCCGCCCGCGTGTACTTTGGAAAACCGGCAAAGCAACTTTCGCTTGCCGAGTCTGCCTTTCTCGTCGCAATTCCCAACTCACCAACGTTGAATGACCCTTACAACAGGTTCGAGCGGGTTCGAAACCGCCAATTGTATGTTCTCGGGAGAATGAAGTCCGGGGGATTCATTTCAGACGAGGAATATGAACGTGCCGAGCACGAGCCGCTCGTTCTCGTCCCCCGTTCGGCACGTTTCAAGGCACCGCATCTGACGACAATGATTCTCAGCAAGCTGTCGGAGAAGGAGAAAGGGGAGATTGCGGAAATTCACACAACCATCGACCTGAACGTTCAGAAATCTGCAGAACTGCTGCTTCAGGCTCATCTTGCACGCTTGAAGAAACACGCAATTACAAACGGTGCCATCGTGGTTATCGACAACAGGACGCGTGAGCTCGCGGCGCTTGTCGGGTCGGTGGATTTCTTCGATACAATTGCCGGTGGACAGGTGAACGGCGCTCTTGCGTTGAGGCAACCGGGCTCGACACTGAAGCCCTTCACCTACGGCATGGCGCTTGAACACGGAATGACGGCCGCCGAGTTGCTGGCGGACATTCCGCGTATGTACGGTGACGGCGATGTGGATTTACTTCCGGAGAATTATGACAAGAAGTACCACGGCCCCGTCCGTTTGAGGACTGCACTGGCATGTTCGTATAATGTTCCTGCAGTGAGAACGGCTGAACGATTCGGCACGGAGTTGTTGCTACAAACACTTCATTCAGCCGGGTTTTCTTCTTTGAATCAACCGTCATCGTTCTACGGTGTGGGACTTACACTGGGGAACGGCGAAGTGAATCTCCTGGAGCTGGCGAACGCGTACAGTATGCTGGCGGCAGGCGGTCACTACAGTAATGTACTTTTTATTGATAGTGTTAAGCTTGTTGGAGGGCCTCGAGAACATTTGAAAGATACCGATGCCGATCGCCAGGTGTTTTCCGAGCAAGTGGCATATCTTCTCACCGATATCCTTTCAGATCCGCAGGCCCGTGCACCTGCCTTTGGCGCAAACAGTTCGCTCAATTTGCCGTTTCCGTGTGCGGCGAAGACAGGAACATCCAAAGACTACAAAGACAATTGGACTGTAGGCTACACGCCGCTTTACACCGTTGCAGTGTGGGTTGGTAACTTCAACGCAAAGCCGATGAAGCTTGTATCGGGTATTACCGGGGCGGCACCGCTATTTCGAGACATTATGCTATTGTTGCACCAGTCTGCCGCCTTGCCTTCGGTGTTCACAGTTCCGGAGGGAATCGTAACAATGAATATTTGTCCGCGTTCCGGAATGTTGGTTTCGCGAGATTGTCCCGGCGAGTTTCACGAGTCGTTTATTTCAGGCACCGAACCGCACATGATCTGCAGTGTGCATAGAAGAATCGCGTTGGACCGGCGCAACGGACTTCGTGCATCCCGGAATACGCCTTCCGAGTTTGTTGAAGAACGGGCCTTCGAGATCTTTCCTCCCATCTTCGACAGTTGGACTGAAAAGGAGGGACTGCCAAGGCCTCCTTCCGGAGTAAGCGCTAAACCGGACAGGCACGATGTTCCTCTTGCTCTCAGTTCGCCAACTCGCGGGGATGTGTTCCGGCTCGACCCGGTGTTGCGACCCGAGTTCCAATCTATTCTCATCGAGTCACTGGTCTCGCCGGACGTGGAGAACGTCTCGCTGTGGCTGAACGGCGCCGAGATCTCGACACTTCAACCGCCGTACACGTTTCGCCTTCCGCTTGCATCACTGAACAAAGGCCATCACACCTTAATGCTGAAAGGACAGAAAGGAGCATCAGGCGTTCAATCGGAGCCTGTGTCGCTGGATGTTCAGTAGCATGGGCCAATGTTGCATTTCGTTCCGCATCAACTTATTTTGACAACAAGAGTGAGAGGAGTGCATGATGCTGACGCAGACTTTCGAAAACAGAACATATCCGAACTACGACGAACTCGTTTCATCAAAGCTGTTCCAGGAATTTTCTGTCAAGGTCGAAGACATCTCTTGATGTCTGTACGCGTTCATATTGTTGTTGAAGGATTGGTCCAAGGTGTCGGGTTCCGGTGGTTTGTTCATCGTAAGGCCCAGAGCCTGGGTATCCGCGGATGGGTTCACAACCTTTATGATGGTAACGTTGAAATCGAGGCAGAGGCCGACCGCTCTCCTCTGGAAGAATTCATCAAAGAAATCAAGGTGGGTCCCAGATCGGCCCGAGTAACAAATCTGAAGATATATTGGAAGGATGTGAACCCGGGCGAGTTTCCGGATTTTCAGATCCGATAGAGAACCGGATGGAATTGTAATCAGAACGGCTTGGTGCGCCACCCCTCATTGATTGACGACAATTGATGCCCAACAACAGAACAATCGTTATCTCCCTCAATACATACCTGTGAAACTGCAATCGTACCCCCGTATCGGGTTTGGATTTGACGTGCATCGCTTTGTGAACGGACGGAAGCTTGTTCTTGGAGGGGTCGAAATCCCGCATGATCAGGGTCTTGACGGACATTCCGACGCCGATATCGTATTGCATTCTCTCATGGATGCATTGCTCGGTGCGGCGGCGTTGGGAGATATCGGAAAGCATTTCCCGAATACCGATCCGGCGTATAAAGGCATATCAAGCTTGAAATTGCTCAAGCATGTCGGCGAGCTGCTTGCGAAATCGGGAGTTTCCATTGTCAATCTTGATATTACCGTTGTGATGGAGCATCCGAAAATTCATCCCTACGTGCCCCGGATGCAAAAGAACATTGCCGAAACACTGGGAATGCAGGAAAGCGACGTCTCTGTCAAAGCAACCACGAATGAAGGTCTCGGGTTCATCGGTAAAGGAGACGGGGCCGCTGCGCATGCTGTTGTTTGTATCGTAAAGGAGTAGCTCCCGCCGTGGAAGGTCTCATCAACTACATCCAATCGGTTGATCCGGTTCTTGTCTATGCAATAGTCTTTGCGTTTGCATATATCGAAAATATCTTTCCCCCGTCTCCCAGTGATACGGTAATTGTGCTGGGCGGCTCACTGATAGGAATAGGCCGTGTAGGTTTTGCCGAAACATTGCTCATTGCCACTCTCGGCAGCACACTGGGCTTTATGACGATGTACAAAATCGGTGATTGGTTCGGCGACACAATTCTCGAGCAGGGGAAAATCACGTTCATACCCGTCAGCGCTGTTCACAAGGTCGAGGCGTGGTTTCAGAAGCATGGCTACTGGCTTATTGTTGCAAACAGATTTCTCTCGGGCACGAGGGCGGTTGTTTCGTTTTTTGCCGGCATGGCTGAGTTAAACCTCCTTCGGACGTCTGTTCTCTGCTTCCTGAGCGCACTGGCTTGGAATGCCATACTGGTTACAGGAGGGTACTTTCTCGGACAAAATTGGGAACGCATCGGATTCTACCTGAGTACATACAGTCAGGTTGTGACAGGTATAATCATCGTAGTTGCTTTGGTATGGTTGGCAAGAGTGTTCTTTTCTTCCGACAGCAAGAAAGATAACGAAGAGGCCCAACAATGATCGACTGGCTGTATTCGATTGATGTTGCCGCATTTCATTTCTTTAATGGAACCCTTGCCACATCCGTCGGCGATGTCTTCTGGCCATATCTGACCGATTACGACAAGAAATGGCCGATCAGAATTCTCTTGATTGGAGTGTGGCTGTGGTTATTGATCAAAGGAGGGAAGCGGGGACGAACCGCCGCACTGATTCTTATTCCCTTACTGTTCATCAGCGACCAGTTCAGCAGTACTTTCATCAAGTCACTTGTAGGCAGAGTTCGCCCCTGCCATGCCTTCTCTGCCGGGGAAATTCACTTGCTGGTGGGATGCGGAGGGCTGTCGTTTCCATCCTCTCATGCAGTCAATAATTTTGGTGTGGCGACGATGTTCTCGTGGTACTATCCCAAAGCCCGCACCGGCCTTTACATTTTTGCCTCACTTGTAGCCATTTCCCGCGTGTTTGTCGGCGTTCACTATCCTTCGGATGTTCTTGGGGGAGCTGTCATTGGAACAGGTGTAGCACTGTTCGTTGTGGGGGGATGGCAAGCTGTTTCAGAGAAGCTGCTTCCTTCCATTGCTGTTGAACGAGGCAAACAGTGACATTCTTCTTAAAACCAAGTGATGCTTCAATTCGAAGAATCTCCCTCAGCATTTTCTCCGGAGTGTTGTTAGGTTTCGCATTCCCGCCGAGTTCGTTCGGAATTCTCGCCTGTGTCGGGCTCGTACCGCTGCTGCTGGCGCTTGATGATGTTCAGAGAATAAAGGCGGGACTCGGGTACGTATATGTAGCAATGCTCGTCTTTCATGTCATCACGCTCAACTGGACCGGTGGCTATGCGCACATGAACGATCCCTACATGATGGTAGCGGGCGCAATCACTATGACGGTTCACCCGCTGTTTTATTTTCTACCAATGGGCGCATTTCTGTTCGTGAGAAACCATGCCGGCAAGAGCCTCGCACTCACAGCGCTGCCGTTTTTCTGGGTTGCGTACGAATACTCCCACACGCTCAGTGAATGGTCATTTCCGTGGATTACGTTAGGCAACACGCAATCGTACGATCTTGCCCGCATTCAGATGGTGTCATACACTGGCGTGATCGGGTTATCACTGTGGATTCTTTTCTTGAATGTCGTAGCATATTTCTTCGTCCGCTCAATAGTTATTGAAGGAACAGGGTGGCGGAGTAAGAGAAATATCTCGCTCGCAATCACCTTTCTCGTCGTGTATCTTCTTCCGATGGCCTACGGATTGAGAGTTCTCCGTGCTGCACCCCCTGTGGAAAAGCCTGTTCCCACAAGCGACATGGCAAAGAAGATGCTCGTCACCGTCGGAATGGTGCAATCCAATGTGGACCCGTGGGACAAATGGGAACGGAGCGGATTGGAAACGTTGAACGAATATATGCGGATGACGGATTCGCTTGTAAAGAACCATCCGGAAAATCCCCCCGACATTGTTTTGTGGCCTGAGACGGCGATGCCGTACTATGTTCTTACCCCGCAAAACAGTTCAACTCTCAATCTTGTCAAAGAGAAAATCAACGCAATTGGTGTTCCCGTCTTGTTCGGGTTGCCGCACGCCGTGTACTACGACGATACAACACAGGCGCCGCCGAGCGCAAAGCGGATTCAAGCAACAGGTGAACGGTATGATGCGTTCAACGCCGCTGCGTTCGTTCAGCCGGGGAGTGAAAATGTGCCTTGGTATGGGAAGATGAAGATGGTGCCGATTGCCGAGCGCGTACCGTATGCCGATGCGTTCTACTTCTTTGATTTTTTACGATGGGGAGTAGGCATAGGAGGCTGGCAGATAGGGAAAGACACTGTTGTGTTTGAAGAACGGAAAGCCGGAACAAAATTTTGCTCGCTCATTTGCTACGAATCAGTATATCCGGAGTTCGTTGCCTCGTTCGTGAAAAAGGGAGCCGAGTTCATTGCCATCATTACAATTGACAGTTGGTGGGATCGAATGTCAGGGGCGTACCAACACCACCAGTACGCAATCTTCCGTGCTGTCGAGAATCGCAGATGGGTCGCACGCTGCGCTGTCGGCGGGTTTTCTTCCTATATTGACCCCTACGGGCGAGTCTATGATAAAACAGAGTTGTTCACTCGAGCAACCCTGAACAGGACAATTCTGAGAATAACCAACCGG
>JAHBUR010000055.1 GCA_019637975.1 Bacteroidota bacterium
ACAATTGCCGATGCAAGACCGAACAACCCGCCGACATAAACATTAGGCCGATAGTACGTGAGGATGATGTCAAAGAAAGAGAAAATCAGGTGGCCGATTGCAGCGGCGGCGGCAAACACAAGTACAGCCTGCATATGCTTGTCATGCTTCAGTCGTCTGAACCCCAGCGTGGTCGCCGAAATAATCGATATGTAAAAATTCATAAAGATGATGAATCCGATGACACCCGTCTTGGCCGCCACGCCAAGAATCTGATTGTGGGGAATGTAGAAACCGAGTTCGAATCCGATCGGAAGAGGCAGTTCGTAGTCGATCAACATGCCATAGCCGGTGCCGAGCAGAGGCCTCATTCTGAACATGCGGTTCAAATCGTAATTTTCCACTCTACGAAAAAGATTGGACGTGTAGGAGTCTCCCGCAGCGTTCTCGTCGTCACCCGCGAGCCCCTCGCGAATGCTGCGCGCAGGGCCAACGAGAATGCTCTCTGACTGGGAATTCCAGAACACGGCAAGATACAGCGCAAACACAATCCCCACCTTCCATGAAAGACGAAGAAGTCTTTTCTGAACTTCACGCGGCATCAACAACGGAAGCAGCATAAGGCCTGCAGCGAGAATCGGGTAGGAGGATCTCCGCTCGCCACCAACAATGGCAAGAACCAATACCAACGCGGCAACCGTGAGAAATGTCTTTTGTTTTGTATCATGAACCTTCAATGCCCAGAGTGCAGCAGCATACACCAATAGAGTTGTGAACAACCCTGAATCTTCATGGCTCCCCCATCCATCTCCGGTGAGCCTGAAATCCGAATCAACAAAATGGTACGAGACTTCAACCGCTCTGAAAACGACTCCTGCAATTATTGCCCACAAGGCATGATTCACCTGTCTCCTGGTCCGGATCACTTGAGGAACGACAACCATCAGAATCACGAGATACCCTATTCCCCTCACTTCCCAAAGTGCAACATTCCCCACGCCACCGCGAAACAGACCAAGGCCAATGAAGAAAATCAACGCACCGCAGTATAGCAGAAGCGGCTTCCAGGCAAGAATTGGAACCCACTTCTCCCTGGTAATAACAAAACGAATAAAAAGGCCTGCCAGGATACAGCAAATATGCAATTCCAACGGATTTATGGACAGGCCTCTCAAACTCCAGTACATATTGTTGAGATTCTGATGGTAGGGATTCTCGTACGTCCACGCGTACTTCAATTGTGCCTGTTCAATTGCAATGGCAAGGAACAACAGCGCGTACACGCTGATACTCGGGCGCAGGATTGAGATTCCGACGAAGATAATGATGAAGAGAAGGGCAAACGTTGCTTGGACTTTGCCGCCCAGATAGATGTGAATGTAGCCGATAAGCAGCGTAACACCCATCACGGCAATCCATGCGGTCAACTCACTCTTGTCCTTCAGAACGGACTTCAGGTCGTTGATATAGCCGGAGATCCTGTTCGAGTTGTCAAAACTCTGCATGCTTTCCTACTCCGGTATCTCAATTCGGTGGGGTGACCCCTGCTCCTCAAACTCTTGATTCAGTGCTCTCATGTAGCCCGTCCATCCCACTTTCCAGTAGTTGACGGTGGGTGGTCTGTTCGATTGGTAGTATGAATAGATGAAGACAGAAACGGTGAGAAGTGCAGAGACAAGCAGGGTACGCCACTGCGGTCTGTAGGTTGCCAGACTTATCCTGGCGTCGGTGATTACAATGTAATACACCGCAATGAGGATCAGAACAATTACAATCACAGTTTTGCCATTCCCTGCGACACCCTGTTCATAACAAAGCCGATGATTTTGTTCTCATTGATGAACGTTACGAGCTGCGACACATCGGTTTTCTTTGTTTTTCCGGCGGCAACAACAACCACAAAACCATCGATATGACTTCCAATCAGTCCCGGGAAAGCCGGATCAGTCGCACTGGGCAAGTCAAGAATGATGAACCGGAAGTGTTCTCTGAGAGTGGAAATCACTTCGCGCAATCCAAGAACGATATCGAAGCCCATCTGACCCCCCTTCAGTTCTCCGGCCGGGAGAACCCATAACCCCTTGATGGCAGTCCGCGATAGCGTTATGGTGTCGCTACGCAACGAATCGCGAATACCCGGAAGAACACTTACACCGAAAATGTTATGTATGCGCGGATTGTTGAAGTTCAGATCGACGAGAACAGTATCATCGAGTGAATCGAGAGCAAAGAACGTTGCCAGATTTGCCGCCACAAGAGTCTTCCCTTCTCCGGCGTTCGCGCTCGTGATACCGGCAACAAGCGGCGACCCTTCGCTCCGGTTCGGGTGCAGATTGGAACCGAAGCAATTGTACCGTTCAACTGAAACTACCGACTCATCCAACATGGGGTTGGGCGGCCTGTTGTATAGAATAAGTTTGCCCTTTCGAACAAGCGGTTGCCCCGAACGCGGGCTCTGGCCTTCGTTCTCGTACTCCGGCTCGACTATTCCATCGTTTAGATCAGGTGTCATATCGTAGTGGATTTACAAGCAAATGTTGTGAGTGCGCGTCTCTGTTAACTTATGGAATATAGCCAATAATCGGACGATTGAAGACCTCGATGTCCTGCCTTCGCCGAATCGTCGGATCGTAATACTCGACAACAAACATCGCGGCAAAGCCGATAATGAAGCCGAGTGCTGCACCGCCACCGATGAGCATTCCCTTTTTCGGCTTGCTTGGCGTGGAAGGAACCATTGCCGGGTCGAGAATAACATACCTGCTGGCGCCGCGATCTGCGAGTTCTTTCTTCACCCGTGCCTGATCCAGGGATTTCTTGGCAATTTCATAACTCTCTTTCACGCGCAAGAACTCCGACCCGCGTTCGGCCGTTACCGAACCGGTGTTGATTGACGTTGAAATACCGCGAATCATATCCTCCCGGGAATTCTGCAAACTCGCCCTCTTTGATTTGCTGTTTTGAATTTCCTCTTCCAATGCTTCGCCTGCCTTCTGAAGGAGTTCAGCAAGCTCGTTGCGCGTCGATACGACTTGAGGATACACGGAAGTATATCGCATCAGAAGCTGATTGTATCGCACCGAAACAGATTTGAGCGTATCGACGTACAGCATGGCACCCTTTGGATCGAGCGCCGCTATCTGACTGACAACAGTAGGATTATCGAGGTTCTCACTGAAATGTCGTATCTGATTCAAGGCTCTCGACTGTTGTTCCAATGTCCGCTCCACGCCAGATAGATCGTCGGTAATTCTCACCAACTGGGGTCGAAGGGCTGATTCTTCGTGCGGCTGAGTGGATAAGTTCCGTTGTCGTGCTCCAAGATATTCCTGCTGTTGCCGTTCAAAATCACCGCGGAGTTCTTCGACTTTCCCTTCAAGAAATTTTACGGTCTCTTCCGCTTGTTGCCGATCAGATCGAAGCGTTGCCTGTATGTAGATGTTGCAGAGTGCTTCTGCCGCCCGTTTCGTCACTTCGGGATCTTCGTCCGCAAAGGAAATCCTGAAGCCGTCCGTTCCTGTGAGAGACGTTCCGATCTGCCGCCGGGTACTCTCAATTGTTGCATCCCACGCTTCGTTGCTTTTTCCCTCCTGCTTCCTACCGAGACTATCTAGCAAGCTTTCAATACTCGTCCGGCTGAAGAGAATCTCGTTCAGCTTGGTCAACTGATTGTCCCAATTCCACACCATGCTTGCTTTCGTCCAGTAGTCCATTAACGGATCTTTTGCCTGGGATCGTTCAAGCAAGATGGTAGTGTACGATTCATAGCGTTTCGGCATCAAGAATGCCGCGGCAACACTGATCAGAAGAATGACCGCGAACGGAATAATGAAAAACATCTTTCTTCTCCTGATAACATCCAGAACTGCTGGAATGCTCACGTGCCTTTCCATGCTACCCTCGTTTGTGTTGTAAGTGTTCTGAGTGACAAAAGATAATGAATCATTTAAGGGGAGTCAACCATCGTGCCAAGCCAAATCGCATTATTCCGCCTCTGTTTCGATGCACCGCCCCATTCACCGACACTGCGTGTGTAAATATGTTACAGTAGGTACATGATAAGATGCCAAATGAGATATTCTGTAAACGTGGTGCATGTCACCCTACAGGTAAATTCCTGCCGATGACCGTTCAGGTATATGCGGGCTGCTCCATTTCAAAACACGTTCAATTTGCTCACTGTCACTTTATTCGTTCCGTGTATTGGATATACGTGCTCGGTTTCATATATTGGGTCGAATATTTTGAAGCAAATTGAGTGCTGTTACTCATAACGGAGTCGGTGAATGAAATACTACATGTGGTCGGTTGCCAGAAGGTTTTCTGTCTTTTTCGTTCTTGCTTTACATGTGGTTCCTGCAGCGTACGGACAATCCCGAACGCAAGCTCCCGAGTATACCATCAGCAAAGGTGACCAACTGTTGATTACTGTTTGGGGATACAACGAATTCACAACGACCCAAACCGTAAGGGACAATGGCACGATTACAATGCCCTTGCTGGGAGATATTATTGCCGGCGGACTAACAAAAGATGAACTGGTGGCAAGCCTGAAGGATAGGTTGGCCGTGTACATTCAGGGCGAAATCAACATCACAGTCTCGGTATTGTCATCCATCGGGCAGCGTGTTACCATTCTTGGTTCAGTAGGAGCCCCCGGTAACTACCCGGTTTCCAGCGAAATTAATTTGCTTGAACTCCTTTCCATGGCGGGCGGATACTCATCAGACGCCCGCTTGACGGGCATCAGAATTTTTCATAAAGACAGGCTTCAGCCTGCAACCGAAGTAGACTTGGAATCATATCTGGAAACTTCAGATATCGACAACATTCCGAAGATTCGTCCGGGAGATATGGTGTTCGTTCCCCGTCAGGAAAATGTCGTCAAAGAGTTCGGGGAATTCTTACGTGATGTCGCCTTCCTCTTGACGTTGTTCAGACTCACGGATTTCGGACGTTGACAGGCGCGATCACGAATATGAATCTCATCTCCAGAACAGTCCGACTCTCCTTTCTGTTTCGGCTAATTGCCGTTTTGTGTTGTCTCGTTCCGCAAGCATTCTCGCAGACCCTCGGCGAAAAGGTCGGGCCGCAATTCCCTTTTCTTACTGGCACTGCACGCACTATCGGCATGGCCGATGCCGGAGCTGCAATTATTGATCTTGCTCCGGGTTTCGGAAGCAACCCCGGAGTCCTTGGTTTTCTTCAACGGTCTACTATTGATTTCAGCTCGCAACGGATAAAACAAGGCGTAACTTATGAACATATCGGCGTGGTGTACAAGGCTACACCGGTCGATGCTATCGCCTTCGGGTTGGATGTTTTACACTACGGCGGGACGGACTTCTACACCAAGGGGGATATTCGGGATCTCGGATTCGAATTGCGAACGGGTCTCTCCTATGGCAGAAAGCTGGGTAGCTCGTTTTCGCTCGGCGTCAACCTTCAAGCCCTTACAGCCACAACAGGGCCGACATCCGTATGGGCCTTTATTGGCGACATCGGGTTTGCTTACGCTCCCGAGAAATACATCCGATATGGTTTCTATCTGACTGGTATTGGCACCGACTATAAAATTACTACGTCCATACTGCCTACAGATTTGTTCACCTCCCAGATTGCCCGTGTTCTTGGTTTGAGCCTCGCTCTGGATTTTCCGTTTTCGAACAGAACGAAGAGAATCGTTGTTGCTGTCCAGAACGAGAAGATTCTCGGAGAACGCAACCTCCTCTACAAATTAGGTATTGAGTACTACCCGTTCTGGTCAATTGAGCGTTTCCGCGGCGCCATTCGCGGAGGGTTTCTTGCCAGAGACCTCGATGTTTCTGCGCGGTTTGGGCTTGGGATAGGGTATGGCAGCTTCTCTCTTGACTACGCCTATCAGTACTCACGCAAGTTCAATCAGCCTTCGCATATAACAACCGTGTCATTCATGTGGTAGCTGTGTGTTAGCCTGGGTTCCTTTCCGGAACCACGGCAAAGGTACTGCTGTTGTTACCTAAGTTGTATCAGACGTTCTTTGAATTATTCAGTGGTGGCGATAACAGATGAAGCTTATCCCCAAAAGCTTTCACTTCGTGTTCGGGCTTCGACCCCAAACAGAACCGTTTCATTTGATGTACTACTTATGCCTGGCATCTTGTATCGGCGTAAACAATCCGGACAAGGTGTATTTCTACTACCTCCACGAACCATACGGGCCTTGGTGGGATCTGATTAAGCCCCACTTGACTCTGGAGCGAGTTGAACTCAACCGGTTTATTTCCGAATTTCCATACCATACCGACAGCGTAATCGAATACAGTTATGCACATCATGCCGATTTCATCCGGCTCGAGAAGCTCCTGGAGAGAGGCGGGGTGTATGCAGATATTGATACACTTTTCGTGAATGCGCTCCCCGAGGAGTTTTATGATGAGCAGTTTATTCTGGGTGAAGAGTTAGGGCAGGTTATCGACGGCAACTATCACGGCTCGCTATGCAATGCTTGGATTATGTCGGCGCCGAATTCCGAATTCGGGAAGAAGTGGCTCACAAGCATGAAAGAGAGGTTTGATGGATCCTGGTCGGGACATTCGACTTTGCTTCCGTTCGAGTTGAGCCAGCGGTTCCCCGATCTGATTCGGGTTGAGCCCGAGAGATCGTTCTTCAAACACCGCTGGACGAAGGAAGGAATCCGGAAACTCTTCGAGGAACTTGATGACGATTTTGAGGGCGTCTACAGCTTTCACTTGTGGAGCCACTTGTGGTGGGATAAGAACAGAATGGACTTTTCGTACTTTCACCACGGATTGCTGACTGAGGAATACGTAAAATATGCCGATACTACATACGCGCATATTGCCCGACACTTTCTTCCAAAAACGTGTACACCGATGCGCGGCGTCTACAAGAAGCAAGTAATCAATACCCGTGTTGAGCAAGTATCGCTGTTCGTCAAGCATACATCTCAACGGATACAGTCAAAATTCAAACCGAAGACCGGCTCGTAGAGTCGGATGTTTGGGAACACTGCGCTCTTGCAGGTTCCTTTATTTATTTGAATAAGGTAAACTCCATTTTGGGGGGAAGCATGAGAAAACTCTTTTCCACCATCCTTCTATTGCTTTTCAGCACCATTGCCAGTCTGCTTATCGGAGAAGCGATGGTACGAATGGTGGCCCCCCAGCGCTTGCAGAATACCCCCGCAATGTTCACTCCCGACGACTTTCTGGTCTTTAAGCTGCAGCCTCTCTACACAGGAACATATACAACGTATGAGTTTGAGACACCAATATCTATCAATAGTGTTGGCTTACGAGACAACGAAATCGGCTCAAAACAGGAAAACAGTCTACGAATAGTAGGCTTGGGAGACTCGTTTAGTTTTGCCAACGGCGTAACACTTGAGGAGACCTATTTCAAACGTGTCGAAAGCCGCTTGAGTTCGGCATATGGACGGCCGGTTGAACTCATCAATTGTGCGGTTCCATCATACAGCCCGCTTCAGTCATTCAGAATGCTTCAGAAGTATGGAATGGCTTTTGACCCTGACATAGTCGTATTGGGCTTTTTCGTAGGAAACGACTTTGTTGAATCGATGGATTTATTCGACGCTGAAGGTAAACCACTGCTTACTGCTTCCAACGGCAACCTCGTGTCTGTCAAAGCAAGTGACCGGCAGAACGAGCGTGGGATTATTCGCCCCCTAACTACTACGGTTAGGGCACATTTGGCAAGTCACTCACATCTGTATGTTTTCCTCAGAGATCGAATGTCGAACATGCTGTCGAAAGCAGGCCTGCGGCCGTTTAATCTTCCACCTGAGTTTTGTGCAAAAGAGTATTCGCCGCGCATGGTGCAAGGGTGGGCAATAACCAGTTCCATCCTGCGGGATTTGTCCGAATATGTGCGAAACTACAACAAACGCCTTGTAGTTGTAGTGCTGCCTGCTATTTATCAAGTGTACACGAATTCGTGGAGTGAGTACATCAATGCCCTGAAGCTGAATCCCGACCTGTACGACCTCGACAAGCCGCAAAAACTACTCGCTGAGTTCTGCCGTGATGAGGGAATCGAATTCGTTGATGCACTCCCGGCATTGCGATCAAACTCAGCCAACGCTCAACTCTTCTTCCCCGTTGATGGTCACCCGACCAAAGAAGGCCACGAAATAATTAGCGAAGTACTTGCCAGCTACCTTCTCAATCGACGTTAGACACCCACCTTAGATAGTCGCAAAAATTTGCACTGATTCAACATCAACCAAAATACCATCAATAATTGGCGATAATTAACAAAAATTACTCGTTCTGATTCTTGATTTTCCTATTCTGTTCGTTATATTCAAGAGCCACTTGTGCACTTGTTAAACGAAAACACTGTGAGGAGGGTAGGAAATGAGGACTTGTCGAGTTTTTCTGCTTTTGCTGTTCTGTTTTGTACATATACAACAACTTTCCGGGCAGGAACCAAGCGGGGGCATAATCTCAGATCTCGTCTTTTTCGACGATGTTCTGAACCCAAAGGCACGATTCCATCCATGGACCAGCACTTTCAGCGGTATAGACACAAATATCAAGCGTAACGGGACCGCGAGCCACAGGTTTGCATTCGGGAATCACGGCGGGTTTCATGCTTTCTGGCATGGGATAGCAAACGATCCTTCGTGGTCGGGACCGGATACGTCCGTTTTCTGGGCTCAATCATCAAGCAGGCTTCAGGTGTGGGTGAGGTCTTCGACAACAGAACCCGACAATTGTACATTTGAATTTTTTGATAACTTCGATTCTCGACTCGGGAGGATTTACTCGGCGCCAATTCCGCAGGCAGATACGTGGTTCCTGATTGATGTGCCGATTCCGGCCAACCTGAGAAATATCCCGTTGAAAGGAATTGAAATCTATGTCGGCGGCAGAAGCAAGAATCTCTGGATTGACGACTTCAAAATCACAAACGTACGACTCTATGCCGGGTCGGGTGTGCGTGTTGCTAACATGAACTTCATCGGAGCAACACAACTGGGCTTCATCCCTGCCGGAAAGAAACAATTTTCAACCCCGGTAGAGTTTACATCATTTGTCATCCGACGTGTCAGTGATAATGTAACGGTGTTTACTGGCGGTGCCCCTGTTCGGACTGTTACCGATGGTCAGGGCGTTTTGAACGGCGCCCCCGTGTGGATTGGCGATTTCTCCGGCCTGCAAACGCCGGGCAGGTACAAGATTGTTGCCGGAAGCATGGAATCGAGGCCGTTCGACATACGCTCGGACATTTATGATGAAGTCACACGATCTGCCCTGCGGTTCTTCTATTACCAGCGCGCATTCACCGCGATAACCCAGCAACATGCTGAAGGGCCATGGTTCCGGCCTACGGACGCCGACAAAGCTCCGACAGGAATTGTAAAAGGCTGGCACGATGCTGGCGACCTGACAGTCTACAATGCAACCATGACGCAATCCATTTTCTGGCTGCTCGAAACGTGGTCTGACTTTGCGCCAACTGAAGACAATCTGAACATTCCCGAAAGCGGCAACGGAGTTCCCGACCTTCTCGATGAAACCCGCTGGGGGCTGGAGTGGCTACTTTCAAAACAAGAACCAGCAGGAGGATTCTGGTGCAATACAACTGCAGCCAATGGCACTAATACGTACCAATACGGGCTGACCTTTCCGCACACCGTTGCTCCGTATATCAACAGTGTGCCGCCTACTACTCAGGCTACGGCGAAAGCTGTTGCCGTTCTCGGGTATGCCTCCGGTGTGTTCAGGCCGTTTGATGTTGTGTTTGCTGACCGCTGCCTTGAGGCCGCCACACGGGGATGGAATTGGATGATTGCAAATCCCAATTTGACGAACGACGGAAGCCCCGGAGGCACGGGGAATATGCGAAATCCGTATGCACAGGGAAACGACCAGTCGCTCCTCAAAACTAACCGTATGTGGGCTGCTGCCGGCATGCTGTATGCAACCGGTCAACAGCAGTATGAGAATGCGTTTCAACAGTTCT
Organism: Bacteroidota bacterium; assembly: GCA_019637975.1. Lineage (NCBI taxonomy): Bacteria > Pseudomonadati > Bacteroidota > Bacteroidota bacterium. Next base: position 9,970 of record JAHBUR010000055.1, read on the forward strand.
ACGAGCCAATCGGTTGGATCAGCTCGTACAGTAAGAGTGAAGCGTTTGCTGCAAGCCTGTACTTGCGCGTTCCCAGCGGCGCAAACCAATCCACCAAAAATACAATCAGGCAGCGGATTTATGAGATGGCAAACGGAGTTCGTAACGATGCGCAGGGACATCCGTTCCAGTTTGCAACGCATTACTACTGGGGCTGTAACAGCAATGCCATGCACCGCAGCGGTCAGTTTTCATGGCGGGCATTCACGCTGGATACAACCCGCACTGCCGACCGTGATCAAGGGTTGGCGAATATCGAATACCTGTTTGGAAGAAACTATCTCAATCAGTGCTACATCAGCGGCGTGACAGGAGTGACTGATCAACGCATGAAGGGTTTTCACCATTGGATGAAGGCTCTGAATGCAAACCCCTGGCATTTCCCTGGAGCCCTTGCGGGCGGACCAAACCAATCTCCCGACCCTAATGACATTTCGTACCCGAATGCGCAACCATACCCAGTATTCGGGTATTGGGGAGACCCTTCCAACCCCCGAACAGGAAGCGTGCCTATAGAAGGCCGCTTCACAGATAACGACAGTTGGTCAACAAATGAAGTCTGCATCAATTGGAATGCAGCACTCGTGTACAATTTATACGCCGCACGACGGGTTGCGCGCGGTTCCTCAGCAACCGCGTCTCCTGGGGACAAGGGGGTTCCGAGCGAGTATGTTCTCGAGCAGAATTTCCCCAACCCCTTCAATCCGAGCACGGAAATCCGCTTCTCCGTTCCCGAAGCAAGCTCAGTACGCTTGGCCGTGTACAACATTCTCGGTCAGGAAATCAAAGTACTGGTGAACGACGTGATTGGCCAAGGCTACCACACTGTAGCCTGGGACGGAAGCGATAATGGCGGGAAACAGGTTTCATCAGGAATCTACTTCTACCGGATGCAGGGAGAAAATTTTGCAGCGGTGAAGAAGATGATCTTTGCAAAGTAGAATCCACACCTTACCATTGCAACACATTGAAGCCCCATTCTACTGAATGGGGCTTTGTGTTTCTCGAAGTCTGTTTCCCGGCCTGCCTGCCGACCACTTCACCGGACCGACGATTCAGTGCCGTAAATCGTTGGACTTCCCCGGCCTTTTCGATATATTCCTTTCAATACAATCATACTCATCAGGAAATTACCTAAATGAAGATTCTCATTTCCACGTTACTCGCCTTGCATTTCTTGTTCATGCCAACGTCCTGCAAGAATGAAATTAGGAATGAACTCAAGAAGGCAACGGAAAAGGAGCCCGACACATTCGTGCACTATGTCCGGGGAAAGATTGTCTCCCTTGATCCGGAAAAACAAATGCTCACCGTGTCACACCAGGGTATTCCGGATTATCTCGATGCAACGACGAGCAGTTTTCGTGTAGGGCATTCCTATCTCTTCGCTGGTCTTGATGTCGGGAAAGAAGTTGAAGGAAATCTCGTCGTCTCAAAGGCTGATACCTGGCTTGAATCATTGAACCTGGTTCTCCTGGAGCCGGAGGGTGGAACAATAACTGATCTAATCATCTTCGATGAAAACACGAACCCCTTGATCTCCCTCGGATCGTACTCAATCAATAATCTGAATCGAACGACTACTGCGGCAAAGGTCGGCAGGTATTCTCTCGGGGCGCAATGGGGATATCATGCAGGTTTGCAGATCAATATGCTGAACAGCGATACGTCGGTTTTCTGGTTTCAGAAGAACTCCCGACTGCAGTTCTGGACCCGGTCGAGCGCAAGCGGTAACAGCGCGTTAAACATCTCCATTGTCCCCCTCGGAGGAACATACTTCTCTCTGGATCCCTCCTACAACCCGGGTTCGAACGCAAACCAATGGTATTTCGTTGATATTCCCATTCCGGAGAATTTTCTGGACATGCCGTTCGTCGGACTCGTAATTCAGGGTCCGGGAGTGCAACATACGCGTTACATCGATGACCTGAGGATCAAGAATGTCCGGCTGTATGCGGGCCCGGGTGAGCCGCCGGTTGCCGCCATCGACTACATTGCGGCATCTCAAATTGGATACGCGCCGAACATGAAGAAGCAGTTTACTTCACCGCTTGAATTCCAATCGTTTCAGATTGTGCGAGTGAGCGATAATGCGGTCATGTTTACGGGAGGGCCACCCGTGCGTACCGTGAAATCGGACGTAGTGGGCGTGCCGCCGCCGAAAGTGTATTTCGGGGATTTCTCTCAATTCAAGACTCCCGGACGATACAAGATCGTCGCGGCCAAGAAAGAAAGTCTGCCGTTCAATATTAAGGAAGATGTGTTTGACGCGCCGATTGTTGCTGTTCAGAAAATGCTCTATTACCAGCGTGCCTTTACGCCAATTGAGGAGCCGTACGCCGAGAAGCACTGGACCCACCCCTCCGATGCCGACAAAGCGCCGCCCGGGGTTGTCAAGGGTTGGCACGACGCCGGTGACCTGACGGTATATATGCCGACCGTGTGTCAAACGCTCTACTGGTTGCTTGAGGCGTACAACGATTTCCGGCCGACGGACGATCAAACGAACATTCCGGAAAGCGGCAACAACGTTCCCGACCTTCTTGATGAGACGAGATGGGGCTTGGAATGGGTTCTTTCGATGCAAGATAACAACAAGTCTCAAACTGGAGGATTCTGGGGAACCGCGTGCGTAGGATGTTCAAATAAGGATCAGGGGTATGGCAGAACTACACCCAATACCGTCGAACGGTACTGTAAAGTCCACCCGCCTACAACTCAGAACACTGCAAAAGCCGTAGCTGTGTTGGCATATGCTTCCGTGCTCTATCAGCCATTTGATAAGGAATTTGCTGCAAAGTGCCTTACAGCTGCGAAGAACGGCTGGCGATGGATGCAAGCCAATCCCAACTCGACAAGGGACGGGGGCACAAATTGCGATGCGTATCAACAAGGGAATGACCAGAACCAGCTGAAATCCGCCCGTGCTTGGGCAAGTGCCTCACTGTTTTACACAACCGGCGAGCAGCAATACAACACCGCATACCTGAAGGACTATCTGCCGACGGATTGGATCTCATCGTACTCGAAGAATGAGGGTTTTGCGAACAGGACGTACTTGCGTGCCACTGGGGGCGATGCCAATCTCAAACAACAGATACGCGATCAAATTTACAATCATGCAGACGGCGTGCGTAACGATGCAAACAACCATGCGTTCCAGTACGGTACGTTTTACTACTGGGGCTGCAACAGCAATGCAATGCACCGGACGGGACAGTTTTCGTGGCCCGCGTACAACCTTGACCGGACACGTATTGCCGACCGCGACGCCGGATTCGACAACCTTCACTATATTTTCGGGAGGAACTATCTGAACATCTGCTACGTAAGCGGAGCGTACGCATGGGGGGCGACGCGGTACAGAACGGAAGGATTCCATCACTGGATGAAGGCGTTGAACAGGCCTGACTCGCTGTTTCATTTTCCCGGCGCGTTGGCCGGAGGCCCGAATCAGGCACCGGATTTCAACGACAAATCCTGGTTGAATAACACGCCGCCAACCTACGGCTATTTTGGTGATACACGCGGGGCAAAAGGAAGCCGCATCAACAACATCCGCGACGGGAGAACGCCGCTCGACGGGCGCTTTACAGATAACGACAGCTGGTCGACAAACGAGATTGTGATAAGCTGGAATGCGGTGTTTCTCTACAACTTGTACGCGGCACAGGCAGCAATCAGAAATTGATTGTGCTCCAATCTAAGGCACAGGGAAAATGGGCACCGCGACAATGTGGAAGACGCTCAATACTGTAGCTTCTGCTTTAGATACGGTTCGATAGAGTTTCTGAGTTTAGCGGTTGCAAGTTCGTGCCCAGCAGCAGTCCAATGCCCGTCGAACGTGTGATACAAGGGTTTCTCCCGAACCGACGAGGTTTTGAAATCTTCACACATATTAATCACCTTGATGCCGGCCTGGTTGCAAAACTTCTCCATGTGCTCCTGTGGCCACATGGAGTAGATACTATCGGCTTCAAAGTCCCAGAATTTGCGACCCTCCCTCCACTCCCATCCGTTCACCTGAATTCCGTACGGGTACAGCGTCATCCAAAAATCGATGTTCCGGTGCTGCAGTGTATCACGAATCAGTGTTATGTATTTCACCGTTAGTGCCCAATCTTCCGCTCCTCGGTTGAGGTAATGACTGCGCAATTGGGCGAGCTTGTCAAAACGAAGATCACCCGAACGGATTCCTTCCCGTTTCTTCTGTTCGTTTCTTAGGTACACCCGAAATCGAACAAAGTTGTAGAGCCGGATGCGGTCTTTGAGAAAGTCCTTTGCCGCGACAATGAGACGCGAGAGGAACGATTCTGCCTTGAGGCT
>JAHBUR010000056.1 GCA_019637975.1 Bacteroidota bacterium
CCGGCATTGGATTGAACTATGCATACTACCTCTCTGCCGCGATCTACAAATGGATCGAAACATCCTCACGGGAATACTCGACATTTCTGCACAACAAAGGATATTCTCCCGAAGGCACCGCCAAACGCTTCAAGCATTTCTGTTTTTCCAGACTTCTGCCGCGAGAATCTCGCGTCGATACCAAGGCGGCGCGTCTGATCCTCCTTTCTCCGGAAGTAGAGTGGTACGTCTCAATGCCTGTTGAGCAATCGCTGCAACATCTGGTGACAGGGATGTTCGAGAAGCGGGAGCTCTTCATCGAATCGGAAGCGAATCGCTTTCTGGTTGAGCAGGTGGAGACGATGCCCGAGCCGCACTGGCAACGCCGGATGACATTTACCATGCTTTCGCCGACGACCGTCTCCACTATGGTCGAACACAACGGCAAGCTGCAGCCCTACTATCTGCGGCCAGACGACGAGCGGCTTCCGGACGCGTTACGCACGAATATTCTGAACAAATACAAATCCCTTTACGGCGGTGGTGAAGGCGCGGGTGAAGGTTTCCTTCAGCGCGGGACGAGCAGCGAGGAAGGAAACCTTCGGCAAGGAAACCTTCTGCGGGGCGATACCGCGTTTCGATGCACGCTCGACCAATCATACATCGAGCGGCAGAAAGCAAAGGGACGACGCATCACGCAGAAGATCACCATCAAAGAAGGTCGGACAGATGCCAGCGAGATCATCGGCTTTACGTGTCCGCTGAAGATAGAGGGAAACCCGGAGTTGCTGGCACTCGCATACGAGTCGGGATTAGGGGAGAAGAATAGCCTTGGCTTCGGGATGCTGGAATCTGTGTAGACCTGGGTTGAAGGTTTCCTTCGTCATAGATTTAGCTTGTACGAAGGAAACCTTCCGCGGCGTGGCAAATTTCCTCTAACCGCGCATATATAAATGGTATGACACGATGATATCAAAACCGGAATCACACGTACGCTCTGCCGATTTTGCCCTCCGGTATCCCGGGCAGACTGGCATGATGAAAGGCTTCCTGAGGAAGCATGGTGTTCCCCAATCCGCGGTCGAGGACATCGTCAGCGAAGCGTGGACTCGCGGATTGGAGACGTTCAATCCATCGAGTGGACTCGAACTTGTGCAATGGGTCTGGTATATCCTCGAGCACAATCTGTTGCCACAGTTTGGGCGGGATAGAAAAAAGTACGATGTAGCGGAGCTTCTGGATGATCCACCCGACAACACGGCTGAACCGGTAGGTGATACAGATGAACAGCAAGCATTGATTTCGTTCTTGAGAGGACATCTGCCTTCCGATGTGTTAAGACTCTTCAATGCAATCGAGGAAGTGACTGATCAAACCGATTCTCAACACATCTATGAGGAGGTTGCCGCACGGTTGAATATCACCATGCCGCAATGCCGTAACATGGTCAAAAAACTGAAGCGTCACTGTTCAAAACTACGAAGCAAGTACCGCCCATGAAAACCCGGTCACGACATACAATCGCCCGGCAGTTCTTTGATGCAACCGAACAGGATGATGCCGCTTTTCTTCAAAGCCTTTCAACATTGTTACGCACAGGGCAACGCCCGCCTTCGAACGAACCGGATCAACCCGATATCCTCCGGCAACTCTCAGATTCTGTTTCGGAAGAGGCACCCGAGTACGCTCCCGCTCCCCTGGATAGCGCCACATGCACCGTTGGCGAGGCTCTGAAGCAATTCCTCGATTCCGAAAAGTTGAGTACTCGCGAGGCCTCAAAGAAACTCGGGATTTCTCCTGAACAGATGGAGGCGTTGATTGCCGAGATGATGCCCCTGACCAGTGCGACCGTCCCTTCCGTCGCGCAGTTCTTCGGTACAGCATACAATCTGAAGCCGCTTACCCTGCGCCAATGGCTGATTACCGGCCTGCGCTACCATGAAATGGAACAAACCGAACACGGGCCGACACGCATCGCCGCAAGAAAGAAGAAGCCATGAAACCCGAACAACGCCACCGCATTGCACAGAAAACAGTGGATACCTTCCGTAACAAGGTGCAGCGGACACATGCGGACCTCTTTCGCTACCCACTTGCCCTTGATGCTCTCACGGTGATGATCAGCGAAACGTATCCCATAGCCGTGCATGAGATGGCAGACCTGGATATTCACAAGATTAGCCGCGCTGTCAAGGGTTTGGGCGGAGAACTCGCAACGTCAACGCTGGATAGCTACATGGCGCTTGCGGGTTTTTTGTACGCACACCGGGGCGGTGGAGTGATCTTTATCGAGCGGGGTGACGGCGAAGAACGCCGCAAGTTTTCTCTTGCGCACGAATTGGGCCACTTCATCAACGACTATTACGAGCCGGTGTACCTGAAGTATGAAGCAAGCAACACGCTGCCGCTGTTCACCGAAAACCGGACAGCGGAGACGCAACAGGTGATTGCCGCCCGCTGCAGTCCGGGCGATATTTACGGCGGCGGCGAACTGACGGCAAGGCAAAACGTGGAGCCGCCGGTGAAGGCACTCGTGGAGCAGTTGCACCGGGAGCAGAAGGCGAGATTTGCAGAAATCCGCGCCAACCTTTTTGCGGCCGAGCTTCTTATGCCGATGGAGCAGTGTGCAAGGATTGAAAGCAGATGTCTTGCAGATGGCCGGGATATCATCGGCGAGTTGAGGGCAGAGTTTGGCGTCAGTCGCCAGGCAGCAACCTACCGGGTTGACGAATTACAGTTGGGGCACCTGGAGGAAGGTTTCCTTCTTCCAAGCTCAACCACAGAAGAAGGAAACCTTCATCAAAGTACAAGGCGACCTTCAACCACGCATCATCCAAGGTGAAGGTTGCCTTGCACCGCAACGAGGAAAGGATCCCTTGAACAAACACAGCACACGAGAGAAACAGAAATCACATGGAGGATACCATGAGACTCTATTTTGAACTATCACCAAATACCGAGCCCGTGCCATGGGACTATCAGCACTTCCTCATTGGCACGCTGCATAAGTGGTTGGGAAGGAATGAGCTGCACGACGGGGTGAGTTTGTATTCGATGAGTTGGCTATCGTTCGGCGAGCAGAGTGACGGTTCGCTAAACTTTTCCCGAGGGACGAAGTGGTTTATCAGCTTTTTTGATCCTGATGTCTGCAAACGCACTTTGAGTGCAGTACTTGAAGACCCCGACGTCTGCTGCGGAATGAGGGTGACGGATGTTCACATTCGAGAGAATCCAACTTTCGATGGTGCTCAGCGTTTTCTCGTTGCCACTCCGGTACTGGTCCGAACATTTGATGGAAAGGCGATTAAGCACCTTACCTACGACGATGCCGACGTTAATCGGCTGCTTACACAAACGCTCCAGACCAAACTGAAGCAGGCGAATAGAAGCGATCCGACGGCACAAGTTGAGTTTGACAGAACATATCAGAAGGCAAAGACAAAACTTGTTATGATAAAAGGAATCCGCAACAGAGCAAGTCTTTGTCCGGTCATTGTGAAAGGTTCGCCGGAGACATTGTCTTTTGTTTGGGACGTTGGAGTTGGTCATTCAACAGGAAGCGGGTTCGGAGCACTCTGTTAAGAAAGGAATGGACACCATGATTCATGTAACAAGGTTCACCGGACCATTCGGGTACATAAAACCGTGGACGGCAGTTCGGGATAATGAAACCTACAGCCAGAATTTTCTCACACCCTCGATTATTGAAGGGATAGAAAAAAAGCTCTTTCCAGAATTGCTCGAACAAACAGACTACCCGAAGCGAATTGTTCGCCACAGATTAAGCTATGTCGGAATAACAAGACAACAAGAGCAAACTCAGCCACGCGGAATTGACATGACGGTAAACAAACGTCAGCGTATTGCTGTTGTAAAGAGACCCCGCTCCATATTGATCAGAGGCTTACTCATTGAGCCTGTTCTCTTTCTCGCCTTTTCAAAGGAAGCATATGCGCAACGTGCAGTCGAACAGCACATTTGTTTGTGCCGAAATGAGGATGTTCTGCTGCCGACGGAACTGCCGTTACACGATTCACTTATCGCGAGCATAAGAGAAGACGAATTCGACATCGATGACAAGGGGTTTGACGGCTTCGAATTACTTTTCGAAAAAACAAAGCAATCATTTGTCGTCGGCTTCAACAGATTTCAGAAGAGCAAGCCCATGTATGGTCGCTTGCACATCGTAGGAAGTAATCCTCTTCGAAATGCGACAAATGAAAGCCGGTGAGCTGCTCGCAAAGAGTGAGAAGAATGGCGGAACAACGCTGCTGAACCACTTGAAGCAGGTTGCTGCAGTCGCGGAACGGATTGCAGAAGCGGCAAGCATGGATAATCGGATGGCTCGTCTTGGAGGCTACCTGCACGACATCGGAAAAGCTCATCCTTACTTTCAGAGAAAACTGCAAAACAGTGTGAGGGATGAATTCTCAATCCCATTCCGGCATGAGATCGCTTCGCTCTTCTTTTTGCCGTTGTTCAGTCATGAGGAATGGATTCCGTTGGTTGACATGATCATTGCCCACCATCGTTCCATACGCCAGGATGCACGAGAGCAGGGAATCCTCGACCTCGACAACCTGGAAGGGAGTGAAGCCGTCTTTGAGCGACATGTAGAAGGTTGGGATGAATGGTCGCCGAGCGCCATTCACATTCTTAGAGAATTAGGAATACCAACAAGAGCAATCTCGAAAGAGGAGGCGTTGGAAGCTTTTCGATTTGTCGTTGACCATTGTTCTGGCAAGCAACTCGCTTGGTCAAAGTGGAAAGGTTTGCTCGTAGGCGCAGATCATTTTGCATCTGCGTTGAATGAAACAACTGAACGGCATGTCACAAACACTTTTCTTCCGCCTGATCTTTCAGCCTTTTGCAGGCGGTCAAATCCACTGTTTCCCTTATCGTTGATTTCAGTCGATGATGCAAGGAAACACACTCTTGTAGTGGCACCTACTGGCGCAGGGAAAACGGATTTCCTTATGCGTCGGTGTAAAGGTCGCGTATTCTACACTTTACCGTTTCAGGCCTCGATCAATGCAATGTTCGAACGTTTTCGAGAACAACTTCCTGAGGAGACGGAAATTCGTGTGCTCCATGCAGCCTCGGCTTTGACAGTCAAGAGTGCAAAATCCTACGAAGAGAAAGTCTTGCAGGATAAAGTAGGAGCTGCGGTCAAGGTACTGACTCCCCATCAACTTGCATCACTTATCTGTGGAACCCGGGGATTTGAAACAATCGCCATCGACATAATGGGTAACGATGTAATACTTGATGAGATTCATTCATATTCGGGAATTGCGCAATCAATGGTCATGGAGATCATAAAGGTTCTGTCGAAACTCGAGTGTCGCATCCATGTCGGGAGCGCAACGATGCCATCCATCTTACAGAAGAGCATTCTGAAGCTGCTTGGCGGAAAGAAGAAAACCTACGCGGTCTCGTTGTCTGAGGGCGTGTTAACGACGTTTGACCGGCACATCATCTGCAAACATCAATCATTCGATGGCACGATAGAGAGTATCCGAGAGGCTTTAGACGAGAATAAGAAGGTTCTTGTCGTGTGCAACAGAGTTGATGCAGCACAACAGCGGTTTGAACGCTGCAAACGACTGTTTCCTACGGTTCCTCAGATGTTATTACACAGCAGGTTTCGCAGGCAAGATCGCTCTTCGCACGAGATGAAATTGCGGGAGCAATTCGATGCTGTCGAGGGAGCTTGCCTTGTCGTTTCAACTCAAGTCGTAGAAGTAAGCCTTGACATTAGCTTCGACATGATGGTGACAGACTGCGCTCCGCTTGACAGCCTCATTCAACGATTTGGAAGAGTCAACAGACGACGGACTGCAGAATCAGTCCAACGCCGAGTTCTTAAAGAAGTTCATGTGATAGAACCACCGAAAGACAGCCGTGAATGCTTGCCCTACGATCGGGAAGTTCTGGTCGCAAGTTACGCACAACTACAAAATGGTCCACTACCGGAAAATGTATTGCAGAAGAAGATCGATGCCGTATTCCCGCGGGTTGGAAGAGTTCCTATTGATACGCATTTGGTTTGGCAGGACGATGAGTTTCAATTGACGGAACTTTGCCATTATCCGTCGTCCGTTCTTATGGAAGCTCTGAACATTGAATCGGCAACGGCTGTCCGCCAATCGGATTTGAAACAATATGAAAGCGGGAATTCCGAAGAGCGGATACGACTTGAAATTCCGATTCCGAGAACTGCAAAGTTTCGGCGGTTCACTCACTTTGGCACGTCGAAATACGGGACACGACCGATTGTTGTGCATGATGATTTGTATGATGAAACAATGGGGTTGCAGTGGAAAGAAATTGAAACAGTACTATAGACTGGAGGAAGGAATGTACACTTCTCACATTGGCAAGCAGTTCCTGGATATCTACAACAAAGGAGTGAAGAAACAGCTTGGAGCGAAAGAATATTTCGAGAAGAAGCATTTTCCTTTGTTCTTCGACCATCCAAGATACTTGCAAAGTCCCGCGGGAACACCGCTATTTCAACTGATCGCTCAGAAAACAACTCATAAGGCAAAAGAGAGAGAGAAGGCTTTGGTTCAGATTGCATCAAAGATCGATGCCTATTTGGCAGCGGATGATGGTTTCCCCGAAATGAGCTTTGCCTTGGGCTACCCATCGGCGGATCACTTTGCGACAACGTCCGGTCAAGTGACTACCATGCCATTGGGGCTGGGCGAGGAAGAAATGTATGCTTCTTGGATAGGAGCGGGTTTTGGCGTTGGAATCGCAGGAGGGCTTAACATCTTGATAGACTCACCGGAGGTGCTCAAGGCAATCGCCGAGGGCTGGAGTTTGTACAGAAAGTATGTAGATGAAAACAAAGGAATTGATAACAAGGTAGAGACATGGAACGGAATCTGGTTAGTGCACAGATTCGACGAACAATTCAGACCTAAATCACCCGCAGCAGACTTTCACCCGATTGTTCCAGCAAGAGGTGGCGAGGCGCAAATGGAGCGACCTGCTTGGACGAGCGTACTGTTTGCTCTTGCCAGAGCACTCCCGAAGCAAACAGTTAACGCTTATGTGTACAGCTTTGGTCAAATGAATCGAACGATTGGTTTCGTCCGTTTCGCCCTTCCCGAAGTGAAAAAGCTCTCAGATTTTTACATTTCCCTTTTTGGCAAGACGAAGACTCTATCGAACAAGAATCTACAGGACATTTATGAATCGCAGTACGGCCTTTCGACAGCGTGTGAACGGTTCAGCATGATAGGTCTGAGATCATTTGAGCCCAAAGACTTGTGGAAGTTTATGCCGGGACGTTCAAATTCAAACGCACAGCCGAAATTCAAGTCGGACGAGAAATCAATAATCAACTATTCAATTTACATTACATGGATTGTAGCTATGCTAAACAACAAAGCTCTACTTGATTTAGCCCAAAAGGCTGCCGACACACTTCGGCAGTTTGAGCAGTTGGGCAAGAAGGGAACAAATACCAGAAACAACCAGGTCAAAGAATTGCTTGCTTCCCGCAATCGTAAGGAATTGATTGACCGTTTGACTGAGGTTGTGGAAACTGACCGAACAACTGCTGAGGTGTGCAATTTGCTCGTTCAAACAGTGATGACGGAGATTGCCGCCGATAACGTACCGCTCTTTGTTACCCTCATGCGGTTCAAATATGCAATGCCAAACTAACGATGTGAAATCCAAATAGAGGAGAAACAGAATGAAATCAGCATTCATATACTTTCGCGGGCTTCGTCATGCCGAACATACTGTGTTTTGTGTTCAGGAGGGACAAAAAACCTACTATGACAGCCAATTCGGAAAGCCTGTTCCGTATTCCAGTGGACAACAGGTGAAACGCTCCGTCTTGGATTCTACACTCGCCTTATTGGGTGAATCCCAAGCACCAATAACTTTCAATAAAGTAATAAAGGAGAAAGGTGGTCTTGGTGAAGGAGAACCATGGTCGCCTTGCGATCCCAAATATACCGATCAGTTGCTTGGGGGTTGGATGAAAGCACAGGCAGGCGATACACCGGTTAAGCGTCGCAGTCCCTTATCTATTTCCGCAATGCGTGCTCTTCATCCCCTCCTTTCAAGTGTCGCGAAGGAGAACCTGACTTTCGATAGAAGCAGCAATCCCGATATACATCCAGTCAAAGTGTGGAATAACGGCGTCGAACTCAAACGCGAGGAGGTTGCAAAATTTCTTGCAGACAAGAAACTATCGCTTCGACGAAGCAACTTCATTCAGGATAATACTCGTGCGGCCGGATTATTCGTTTACGATATTGCTATTGACCTGCGCACGCTGTTTTCTGTTTCACTCAACAAATATGAGCGAGAAATTACTGATGAAATAGAAACCGAGTTACGCAAAGCCGGATGGAAGGATTCAAAAAATGTCTTCGGCAACAGCTTGGTCTGTCCCAAAGAACGGAGAAACGAGATCATCAAAGCCCTTGCTCACGGCCTCGTCAACTGGCGTATCACCAGCAACCAATCACGAACATTCAGTCTGATGGAAACCCTTGCAATCGCCGTGAGCAACAACGCCAACAGGATTGCATCGGCAATTCGTGCTAGACTCGCGGAAGAAACCGCGCAGCAACGCGCAGTCCCAGTCATTGATGACACCGTCGGGGCCGATTTGTTCATCGCTTTGCCGTGTGAAGGTTATGTCCCGGGAGTCACAGGCACTGCCTCGGCACTCGACCAGGCCGAACATAGAATCAAGGACGAGTTGCTGGCGTTCGACTACGAAAACCAGTAGAACCTAAGTTGAAGGTTTCCGTCCCTCTCAGCAAACGCAGACGACGGAAACCTTCAGCAAGGAAATGTCTATGCACCCATACCTCCCACACTTGCTAACGGACATCAAGGCAGTTCACAGGCCCGAAGGTGGGCGTGAACGGGAACATTCTCCGGTTTCACTTTGGCAAGAGTTGGAGGAAGCGGAACGCTACGCAACCGTCGAGCCTGAGCATACGCTTGGCTACTACTGCGGACTGAAGGTCGAGGATTTTCCTCCGCCGGAACAGTTGAGCACTCGTGACCTCAAGCGGGTGTGCAAAGCATTCCGTGAAATGCTCTGGTCATGGAACGCAGCTATCAGTCTGCCCGACACACTGCCGCTTTCACTCGAGTATCGGCTGACGACAGGAACGTTGAACGAGAAATTCGAACCCGTCAGCTACGGGCGTATCACATTCGACTTTTGCACCGGGTATGCACCGGACTGTGCGCTCAAAGAGTACTGTCCGTGCCTGGAATTTCAGAGATGAAGGTTTCCGTCACCTAAGGTTAAGCCGAGATGACGGAAACCTTCTGCAAGGAGGAAACCATAGTCCCCAACACTGACAGTTGTTCAGCAGGCGCACTCCGACGCCGGATATTTGAAATCTGGCAGAAGGTGAAGCGCAACGAGCCACTTGAAGGCGAAGAGAAGATCTACGCCGATCTGATGCAGCAACATGACGAATGGCACAACACATGGGAGTTTGCCGAACTTCTTGAAGAGCATGAGTACCAGGAACTCGATGAGAACCCGTTCGTCCATATTGCCTTCGATGCAGTGATTGTAAACCAGCTAACTGCGGATGAGCCGGAGGGGATAAACGATATCTACAATCGGCTGCGACAGAGAGGTTTGCCCCGTCTGGACGCGCTCCATGAGATTGCGGGAGTCTTTGCAACGGAGTTCTACGAGATTTCCAGAGGCAGACATCCCTACAGCGACGAACGGTATATGCGGGAATTGAAGAAGCTCCTGTAGAAGGTTTCCTTCTTCCGAGAACGCCCATAGATGAAAGAAACCTTCAGCAACGATATGATATGGACAGACCTGACCCCATAGTAACGAACGAATTCTACCACCTCTACAATCGAGGGAATAACAAGCAACGGGTCTTCCATGAGGACTCCGATTACAGGGCTTTCCTCACAAAGCTCAATGCAGCGTCGTCGCGCCACGCCGTGACAATTGCGGCGTATGTTCTGATGCCAAACCACTATCACCTGCTTGCACAGCAGACACGCGACGATGGAATAGCAAAAATGATGGAGGCACTCGGCACGTCGTCGGCAAAGCGGTTCAACCTGAAGTACAAGCACGTCGGGCACTTGTGGCAAGGTCCGTACCGGTATGCGTTCATTCCGACTTATGAAGGAATCGCGGAAGTTGCGCGATACATCCACCTCAACCCTGTCCGCGCACGGTTGGCGAAGTCGCCGGAAGAGTGGCCGTGGTCGGACTATCGTGAGCATGTTACCTCGGCAGAAGGTTTCCTTGATCAGGTGCTGTCCGAGGTTCAAGGAAACCTTCATCATGGCAGCTACGTCGAATTCGTTCGTCAAGGTGTGGCCGATATCGATGCGCTCCGGAGTGCTCTGTTTGCCTCGGACGAAGGTTTCCTTCCTCCCAGCTCGGGCGAAGGTTTCCTTCCTCCAGGTTCAAGCAAAGATGAAGGAAACCTTCAGCGATGACGATCACCGGTACCCACATTAACTATTATTTTGTTTGTCAAAGGAAGCTCTGGCTCTTCTCGCGCGGTCTGCAGATGGAGCAAACGTCGGACACGGTGCTGCTCGGCAGGCTCATTGATGAATCGAGCTTCGAGCGGAAGGACAAGAGCATCGACATCGACGGCGCCATTGTGATAGATTGGATCGACGGAAAATCGGGCATCATCCACGAGGTCAAGAAATCCGACAGCATGGAGGAAGCACATACGTGGCAAGTGTTATACTATCTGTGGTATCTGAAGCAAAAAGGAGTCACGGGCATCAAGGGCGAAATCGACTATCCTAAGTTGAAACAAAAAGTCGAGGTGACGTTGACACCGGAGAAGGAAACCGAACTCGCAGCAACGCTGGAGAACATCCGGACGATCTTGAAGCAGAACGAGATACCCGATCGTATCAACAAGCGTTTCTGCAAAACGTGCAGCTACTTTGACCTCTGCTGGGTGTCAACATGAATGTCGTGGTGTCGTTGCATCTCAGGAGAAGGGAAAATATATTGGATACAATCGTATCCATATGGCTACGTTTGTATCCAATAGAATGAAGGGAAATATCAATGGTTGTGCATCATCCCTTGGATGACCTGTTGTTATCGTGGACGCACATCGCGGTGGTGCGTCCGCTCCAGCATGCGAAGCAAGGCCTGACGGGGAGGGAAATTGCGCGTCTTGCGGGGATCCACCATCGCACGTGCCTCGACGCACTTACGGCTCTCGAATCGCTTGCCGTTGTGCAACGGCTACGTGGCGGCAGGGATCATCTCTTCTCTCTTAACGGGGAGCATGTGCTTGTCCAGACGGTGTTGCTTCCCCTCCTGGCGGCAGAGCGCGGTTTTCAGAAAGACTTGTTTCGGCAAGTGGCAACGGCGTGCCGGAAACACTGCGTGAGTGTGATTGTTTTTGGAAGCGTGGCGCGCCATGAGGAAACCGTCGAAAGCGATCTGGATGTATGCCTCGTTGTGGAAAACAACCGCAAGAGCATTGAGGCACAAGAGCGCCTCTCTGCAATCGCCCCGCAACTTCATCGCCGGTTTGGCGTCAAGCTTGCCCCTTTTATTGTTACGCGGAGCGAATTTGTCCGAAGGGCGGGTAAGAAACTCCCCCCCGTGAGGGATATTCTGCAGGAGGGCGTTGTTATCGCGGGCGCATCATTGATGGAGGTTCTCGGTGGCAAGAAGTAAGAGCCGCATCCCGGTCGATCGCGCAAGAAGCCTCGACTACCGGAAGGTGGCGCAGAACTTTTTCGATGGAGCCGCTCTTGCCCGGGAGTTCGAGTATTGGAACGCTGCAGGTGTGTTGATTATGCATGCGGCCATAGCATGGTCGGACGCGATCGCCATTAAGATCGGCGGCGTCAAAAGCCGGGGAGCCGATCACCACGATACTATTGCGTTGCTTGACGAACTTATTGTTGTTGACGAGAACAGCAAGAAGGCTATGCAACACCTCCGTCGGATTATTGACCATAAAAACGCTGTTTCATACAGCGGAGAGATCTATGAGAGGGGGGATATCGAACAGCTCTGGAAGCTCATTACCCGGTTTCGGGAGTGGTCCTTGGAAGTCCTTGAATGAAACGTCCCTATTACATCATGTCCTCCGGGCGGCTGCGCCGGAAACAGAACACCGTCTATTTTGAGCCGGTTACCCCGGCCGAAAGTCGTCTTCAGCCGGGCAACGACAACGCAGAAGGCGACCTTCATCCGCGCGACGCCGGAATTGACGAAGAGCTTCTCGCCGGCTTCACGGAAGAAACCGAGGCCGATCCGATTACGGGACGTGTTCAGCGCAAGCCCATTCCTGTGGAGGATATCGAGGCGTTCTATTGCTTCGGCGAACTCGACTTCAACACAAAGTTCTTCAACTTCCTCTCGCAGCAGAAGATCGCTCTCCACCTGTTCAACTATTACGGTCATTATAGCGGCAGTTATGTGCCGCGGGAGTATTTGCCCTCCGGCTTCACACTTGTTGAGCAGGTACGGGCATATCTCGACACGCACCGAAGACTGCTGATTGCGCGGGAGTTTATCGAAGCCGCCTCGTTCAATATTCTCAAGAATTTGCAATACTACTCCAATCCTTCCCGCGGTTCCATCGAGAAGCTGATAGACTTCAGCACGGCAATCCGGGAAATCGAGACACTCCGTGCTGCGATACCAAGGACTGACACAACCAACGAACTCATGGGGCTGGAAGGGAACATCCGTGAAAGGTACTATCGCTGCTGGGGAGAAATTCTCGGACAAGATTTTGCGCTCGACAAACGTGTCAAGCATCCGCCGAACAACGCCATCAATGCACTGGTCTCGTTTGCGAACGGCCTGGTGTATGCAACGGTGCTCAGCGAAATCTATCACACCCACCTCGATCCGACAGTGAGTTACCTGCACGGTCCGGGTGAGCGGCGGTTTTCTTTGGCATTGGATATCAGCGAGATTTTCAAGCCAATCCTTGCCGACAAAATGATCTTCAAGCTGGTCAATAACAAGCAAATCCAGGAGAAGCACTTTCGCAAGGAACTCAACTTCTGTTACTTGGAGGAAAGCGGTCGGAAGATCGTGTTGCAGGAATACGACGAGCGGCTGAAGACAACCATCAAGCACCGCTCATTGGGGCGCAACGTCTCGTATCGCCAATTGATTCGGCTTGAGGCATATAAACTTGTGAGCCATCTGCTCAGCGGCGAGGAATACAAAGCATTCCGCGCATGGTGGTGATTCGACACATACAGGAACTGCATACTCCCCTGTGTGCGATGGTACGGGAGAAAAGCGAACGGAGAACGAACGGGATGTGCAGCCAATGTACGTGATAGTCGTGTACGATGTTGAAGAAAAACGGGTGGCGAAGGTCCTGAAATTCCTTCGACGCTATCTGCATTGGGTGCAGAATAGTGTGTTCGAGGGAGAATTAACCGAAGGAAAGTTCAAAGAAATGCAGGCCGGATTGAGAAAACACATCAAGCCGGAGAAGGACTCCGTGTTGTTCTACAAGATGCGCAGCGACAAAGACTTTGAAAAGGAGGTGATGGGACTGGAGAAGGCCGGAACGGAGACCATGTTGTAGCAAGTCGTCAGGCTACCGGCAATTTTGCACTATCACAGGCAGACGATCAGTAGAACAGGGAAAGCGCCTCGCGGCGCATATTTTGGGCGTTTTTTAACGCGTTTGAATCGAACCAAAGTGGAATTGAAACCTGTTCAAGTCGCTGATAAATTGCAGTAATTCGGCAAGTTTGAATCGAACCAAAGTGGAATTGAAACGAAGGAAGAGTTGTACAATGACGAGTTGGTGAAGGCAGTTTGAATCGAACCAAAGTGGAATTGAAACAATGCACGCGTG
>JAHBUR010000057.1 GCA_019637975.1 Bacteroidota bacterium
GTGATGACGGTTTCCGTTATCATGTACAAACGGCTCGGCATCTCGAACACCGATATTGCGTTGTACACAAGCTGGCTCTATCTTCCGTGGGTCATCAAGCCGCTCTGGAGTCCTGTTGTTGAGTTGCTCAAGACGAAACGCTATTGGATTGTACTCCTGCAACTCATTGTAGGAGCTTCACTTGCGGCGGTTGCGCTGACGATTCCCGTTGCGGGATTCTTTCAGTGGACTCTGGCCGTGTTCTGGCTGATGGCGTTCAGTTCGGCCACACACGACATTGCCGCCGACGGATTCTACATGCTCAGTCTTGAACCTCATCAACAGGCTGCGTTTGTCGGCGTGCGCAGCACGTTCTATCGCGTCGCTATGATTGCCGGACAGGGATTGCTCGTTGTGCTGGCCGGTCAGTTGGA
Source organism: Bacteroidota bacterium (assembly GCA_019637975.1). Taxonomy (NCBI): domain Bacteria; kingdom Pseudomonadati; phylum Bacteroidota; species Bacteroidota bacterium. The sequence continues at coordinate 414 of JAHBUR010000057.1, forward strand.
AACGCGAACCGGCGGCAACATACCTCTTGCATGGTCGCTGACGTTTGGAGTTGTTGCCGCGTTGTTCATTCTCTTCTTCATCTATCACAAGTTTGTTCTTCCGTATCCCTCCGCCGACGTACCTGCTGTGCGGAATTCGTCTGACACAACATTGAAGGACTTCCTTCAGGTTTTTGTTCTCTTCTTCAAGAAAGCGAATATCGTGGTCACGCTGGTGTTTCTTCTTCTGTATAGATTTGCAGAGGCACAGCTTGTGAAATTGGCGTCACCGTTCATGCTCGATCCGACGGATAAGGGCGGATTAGGCCTGAGCACAACCGATGTCGGATTTGTGTACGGAACAGTCGGCATTATTGCCTTGACGTCGGGCGGGTTGCTTGGCGGGTATGCCGTGTCCCGCCGAGGATTCAGGTTCTGGCTGCCATGGATGGTTCTTGCTATTAATGTTCCTGATGCCGTGTACGTGTATCTTTCATACATGCAGCCAGCGGATCTTCTGGTCATCAATGCCGGCGTTGCTCTTGAGCAGTTCGGCTACGGATTCGGTTTCACGGCGTACCTGATGTACATGCTTTACGTGTCACGCGGCGAGCATGCAACAGCGCATTACGCGATTTGCACGGGCATCATGGCTCTCGGCATGATGATTCCGGGCATGTTCAGCGGTTGGATTGAGGAGATGATCGGGTATCGGCATTTCTTTCTGTGGGTTTGCCTTGCAACGATCCCGAGTTTTGTCGCGGCTCTTTTGATAAAAGTCGAGCCGGAATTCGGAAAGAAAAATGAAAGCGAATAAACCTATGTCAAAGCCCATTACAGCATTTCTCCCCTATAGCGGAAGGCATTACACGAAACTGACTGTCGAGCAACTTCGTCATTCGGGAGTTGTTGATAGGATTGTTTTGCTCACGACGGGTCCGCACTATCATCATCTTGACGGATGCGAATCACTGCCTGTTGATACTCTCACGTCGAACCGGACGCTGAGAAGCATGGCAAACAAGCTGGACACACACTTCACGCTTATGATTCTTCAGGATGCATCCTACAGGCTCGGCCCGTTCGCACTGGATCGATTTCTCGATGTGGCGCAGCAAACCGTCTCAGGACTTGTGTACTCGGATTACGAAGATCTGAAGGCAGGGCAACGGATTGCCCATCCTGTTCTCGACTATCAGGAGGGAAGCTTGAGAGACGATTTCGATTTCGGCCCGTTGTTTTTTTTTAATAGCGTCATTCTGAAAGATGCGCTCAACGAAACGGGCCAATTTGATTTTAAGGCAGCGGGGTTGTATGCACTCCGGCTAGCCATTTCGCGGCAAGGCCGCATCACGAGAATCAGGGAATTCCTCTACCAGGTAACCGAACGGGACGTGAGGAAATCCGGCGACAAGCAGTTTGACTATGTTGATTCACGAAACCGGGATGCGCAGATTGAGATGGAGCTTGCAGTCAGCGATCACCTGAAGAAGATCGGCGCTTTTTTGAAACCCGACTTTGTTGATGTGGATTTGGAAGAAGGTGAGTTCGATATCGAGGCCTCGGTGATTATTCCGGTGAAGAACCGGCGGACAACAATCGCGGATGCCGTTGACTCCGCCATGAAGCAGAAGACGGATTTCCGGTTCAACATTATTGTCGTGAACAACCATTCTTCGGACGGCACAACCGAACTTGTACGCCAGTATTCCGGAAGAAAAAGCAGGGTTGTGCACATCATTCCCGACAGGGAAGATCTCGGCATCGGCGGATGCTGGAATGTTGCCGTACACGACCATCATTGCGGACGCTATGCCGTACAACTCGACAGCGACGATCTCTACAAGGACGAACGAACGCTGCAGAGAATTGTAGATACGTTTCGAGCCGAGCGATGCGCGATGGTAGTCGGCTCCTATCTCATGACGAACTTCCAGTTGGAGGAAATTCCTCCCGGTATTATTGATCACAAGGAATGGACGCCGGACAACGGCAGGAATAATGCCCTGCGCGTCAATGGCTTCGGCGCACCGCGGGCATTCTTCACGCCAATCCTCCGGCGGGTGAAGTTTCCGAATGTCAGTTACGGCGAAGACTATGCAACCGCGCTGGCCATCTCGCGTGACTATCGAATCGGGCGAATCTACGAGCCGATCTATGTGTGCCGACGTTGGGAGGGAAATTCCGATGCCGATCTCGATATTGCACAGATCAACACGCACAATTTCTACAAAGACAAGGTTCGAACGTTCGAACTCCTCGCCCGCCAGCGTAAGAACGCAATGAAACAATCAAGTTCAACGCCAAAACCGAAAGCGAGGAAACGCCGCTAACGATATGCCCGCAAACTTTCTGCTTACCGATTCCGACCTTTCCATATTCAACGAAATCGGCCATTGGTCCGATAGACTCGCTGCTCTGCTTGCGCATCAGATGCATTCGTGGAAGTTGCTGCGCAGCAATTATGACGGACTGGCCGGCATCAAGACAAGGTCGTTCAGGATTGATGGCTTCAGTCATGACGTTCAATGGAATCCCGGCCGCATTGGTTCATCGTCGGCGAAAGTTGATGAGAGATCTGTTCGGGAGAGAAGTTGCTTTCTCTGCAGGGAAAATCTCCCGAAAGAGCAGCGGGGGATAGCGTACCGGGACGCTTTTCTTGTTCTCTGTAATCCCTTTCCTATTTTTCCCGAACATTTCACGATCGTGCATCGAGACCATACGCCCCAGGAAATTCGTGATTCGTTCCCGATATTTCTCGAACTGAGCAGGGATGTTTCCGACGGATATGTGATTCTCTACAACGGGCCGAAATGCGGCGCGTCGGCGCCGGACCATCTTCATTTTCACGCGGGAAACAAAGGATTTCTACCATTTGACGACGAGTACGAGAAGTTGATTACGGAAACGGGAGAGAAGATTGCCGACTCCGCAGGGCTGCTCGCGTTTGCTGTAGGGGACTTTCTTCGGCCGTTCGTTTCGCTGGAATGTGATGATGCGGGCTTGCTGCGCGATGCATTCATCGGATACTATGAGGCCGCCCGGAAGCTGTCGGGCGGAATCGACGAGCCGATGATGAACATCATGTCGTCTTTCCAGGATGGCGAATGGCGAGTGATCGTTTTTCCCAGGAGGGCGCATCGTCCGTCATTCTTTTATGAAGAAGGGGAGAAGAATATGCTGCTAAGCCCGGCGGCGATTGACATGTGCGGTATCGTCACGACGCCGTTGGAAAAAGATTTTGACCGGATATCGGAAGATTACATCAGGCAGATGTTCCGCGAAGTATCGCCTTCACGCGAACAATTTGCTGCTCTCATACACGCGGCTTCGGAGTCGCTTGCCCGCCTTTGAGATCTGCGGGGTTCGGGGCTACATTCCGTATTTGTCCCCCACCTCGCCAAGCGGTTTCTTGAACTTAAATCCGAACAACTCAGGATTATCTCCGATGACGGCTGCCGAGACAATGTAGAAGACGTAGTTGTATGTTTCCTTCGGCAGTTTGTCCTTGTACTGCCGGAAAAACGTCCAGAAGTTCCTGTCGCGCGGATTCTGCGGCATCTTGCGGATCAATCCTTTGACAACATTGTGTCCCCAATTATACGAGGCCATTACCAGCAGGCCTGATGCCTGTGCTTCCGTGTTGTAGATGTCTGCAATGTACGAAGCCGCGGCTTTTGTTGATTTGAGGGGATCGTGCCGCTCATCCGCAGGGTCGAATTTCGCAAGCGCGGCAAGCGGGCCGACCTTCAGTCCGTATTCTTGCGCCGTTGTTGCGATGAATTGCCACATTCCTTTTGCTACGCCGAACCGTGTTTGCGGGCCGACCTGCTCGCGTATGAAGTCGCTTTCCTGCAAGCCAAGATAGAAATAATGGGGGGGGAGATTCTGTGATATCATTGCTTCCGAGATGTGTTGAATGTATCCATTCTCTTCGGCACGGGCGATTGCCTGACGAAGACGGGGCGATTTTTTCCACTCACTGATGTAGAACTTCACCTCTTTGACAAAATCCTCCGGCATGTTGATCTCGCATTCGCCAAAAACTCTTGCAATATGCAAAATGGCCTTGTCAACATCATCCTTCACGTCGTAAATGCCCAACTGCTTGATGAATTCGTCATACTTGTCCTGAAGAGCCCGCCGCCGGGTGATGTATTTTGCCGCTTCTTCTTTCAATCCCGCATCGCCGGATTGCGTGAGTTTCTGAACCAGCGCTGCATAATCGAGATCCATTTGCTTCATCTGGTAGAAAATATCCTCGGCAAGCGCTTTCTGTTCTTCAAGCTGTACGTGCTTGATGTACGCGTAGATCCCCGCGCCGATGGCGAGAACAAGCACGGCGAGGATGATCTTCATGTACTTCCCTTTTTGCTTTTTGGAGACGTGCTTGAAGGCTCTGCGTACCATCTGCGTGCGCTCGCCCGCCGGAGCAGAAGATGACTCGTCGAAATAGTGCTTGATGACGCCCGACAGTGACGGATCGGCCTGCCCTTGCGCAGACGTCGGATCGACAACTTCCTCGCCTTCAACTGTGAAGTAGATGAGGGGGCCATTAATGCCGATACCGATTCGCGTTGTACGCGTCAAGGGAATGCGCTCGATCTTCACACCTTCCTTGAAAGATCCATTGGTACTCTTCAGATCTTCATACCACCAGCGACCGTCGACGAATTCGACTTTTGCATGGACCCGGCTCGAGGCCGTCTCCTTCAGCATCACATCACACTCCGCATCACGCCCGATTTTGAAGTCGTGTGTGAATTCGTACTTCTTCGTCGGCGAACTGTCACGCTCAATCCGGATGGAAATGTGCGGAGGCGTAGTCGGGGCTTGTTTGGTCACTATCTTTGTGTCCATACGTTACCTGCGGCTAATGTGGCTGTGAAGTGATTAGAGAATCAGGCCGAAGGAAGGAAAATGCACGGCCCTGTTGCAACAATATACAAATTCAATAGTGAAGGTCAAGAATGAGAAGCGTGATTTAATACAGGAGATACTTGTGTGAGCGCCGCTTGAAGGGCTCGACATCTTTTCGCAAATAATGGCTTACGTCATCATATTGCATTCTCTTGGTAAACAGCGCCCGAACCTGGCTCGATCCCGCAACTTTGTCGAACATCGAAATGCGTGAGCTATCCGCAAGCAGGAACGGGTTCTTGGCCGGATAGAGTTCGTTGTGAACCTGCAAACAGATGAACTGCAGGCTCATCAGGTTTACCTTTGTATAGTCTGACATGTGGATTTGCACGCCTTTAAGAGATTTGTCCTTGAACCGGCCATAGAACGGAGTGAAGGTGATTGGTCGAAACACAACGCCATCGATGCCGAGTCCGTTCAGTCTGTCGGCAAACAATTTCGGGTCAATCCATTCCGCTGCAAATGTCTGAAATGGAATGGTATAGCCGACTCCCTCTGAAATTATGCCTAACTCGCCGAGAATTCCCATGCTGACGTAATGCGCCGGCGAATACGGTGCGGGAATGTGGGGAGAAGTTTGTACCCACGGAAGTCCGGTTTCGGCGTACGTCATTGACCGCTTCCATCCTCTCATCGGTACAACGCTGAGCTTGCATTTCCTTTTCAGCATTCCCTCTTCATTCAACATTGTCGCAAGCTCGCCGCATGTCAGTCCGTACACGTAAGGAATCGGGTATTGACTGACGAATGATTCAAATCCTTTTTCGACGATGTTGCCCTCAACCTTTACACCGCCGAGCGGATTGGGGCGATCGAGGACGATGAACTCGATATTGTTTTCGGCGGCCGCTTCCATCGCAAGTCCCATCGTGCTGATGTATGTGTATGAACGGCAGCCGATATCCTGAATGTCGTACACAAGCGCATCAATTCCCTTCAGCATTGAAGATGCGGGCTTTCGGGTTTTGCCGTACAGGGAGTAAGCCGGAAGTCCGGTAGCGGGGTCGGTGGCATGTTCGATGTATTGACCCGCGGGAATATTTCCTCGTACGCCGTGTTCCGGGCCGAAAAGAGCCACCAGCGTGACATCTTTTGCTTCGTGGAGGATGTCGATAGTAGCCCTGAGCTTGAAGTCAACACCCGTCGGATTCGTTATCAACCCGACACGTTTCCCTTTCAGAATGGCGAAGCCGGATTCGCGAAGAACCTCGATGCCCGTTCGGACAGCAGGCTGCTCTGAACAGGCGGACCCGTAAACCGCAGTAACAACGAAAACAAGTGTGAGAAGTTTCCCAAACATGATTGATTTTGCGTTGATTTCCTTTTCAAGGTATTTCAATGGCTTCTGAAATGCAACACGCCCCGGGACTTTGTGTTATGCTTTCCCGCCAAAACTTTTTATATTGATGCACGTGAATTTCCGTTCCATCGACTTGTTCAATCCATCACTCAAAAACTCCAGTGTCGAAAACTCTGAATATCTTCTTTGTTGGCGATATCGTCGGCCAGCCCGGACTTGACCTTGCCGTAACGCTCGTTCCCAACTACATCAAGAAATACAATGTCGATCTGCTCATCATCAACGGCGAGAACACCACGGAAGGCAAGGGTATTGCCGAGGAACATGCGAAGAAGATTTTCGAACTCGGAGCGCATGTCATAACAACAGGCAATCATGTATGGGATCGATGGGACAGCCGGAAGGTTCTCGGTGCCGACCGGCGCATACTTCGCCCGCTGAACTATCCTCGTGAGAACGGCGGCAGCGGGTACATTGTTGTAGATTTGGGCGAGAAAGGGAAAGTCGGCGTTCTGAATCTCCAGGGCAGAGTGTACATGCAACCGATTGACGATCCGTTCAAGTCGGCGGATTGGGCAGTTGCCAAGATTCACGAAGAAACAAAGATTGTGTTCGTGGATTTTCATGCAGACGCGACAGCGGAGAAAATGGCAATGGGCTGGCACCTCGACGGAAAGGTGACCGCCTGCATCGGCACGCACACGCATACGCCAACGGCCGATGGACGAATTCTGCCCAGAGGCACGGCATTCCAATCGGATGTCGGGATGACGGGGCCGTATGATTCTGTTTTGGGGATGAAGAAGGAGCAGGCGCTGAAGCGGATGACAATGCAAACACCCCACAAGTATGAAGTGGCCTCGCATGATGTCCGTTTGTGTGCCGTATATGTGCAGGCCGATGTTGAAACAGGACGGGCTCTGAAAATGGAGAGCGTGATATTTCCTGCATTCGGGTAAAAGTAGAGAACTCCACGAAGATACGAAGCGTCAAGAGTGAGAGCAGCAATCATTGACGGCAAGGCAATTGCCGCACAAATCAAATCAGAGGTCAAGCTCGAAGCCGATCATCTCAAGCGGGAACGCGGCGTTGTGCCGGGACTTGCGTTCATCCTTGTGGGGGAAAATCCGGCATCGCAATCATACGTTCGGTCAAAAGGGAAAGCGTGTGAAGAACTCGGTTTCCACTCGGTCACGGAAGAATGCCCTTCAACGATTTTGCAGGATGAGCTTGTAAAACTCATCCACGCATTCAACAACGATCCGAACATACACGGCATTCTCGTTCAACTTCCTCTTCCGAAACACATTGACGAGAATGAAGTGATTATGGCGATTGATTGGCGGAAGGATGTTGACGGCTTTCATCCTGTTAATGTCGGCAAGCTTGTGATTGGCCAGCCCTGCCTGCGGCCGTGTACGCCAGCCGGAGTGCAGGAACTTCTTGTTCGGAGCGGCAACGACCCGGCGGGCAAGCATGTTGTCGTTGTCGGTCGCAGCAACATTGTCGGCAAGCCGGTGATGAACATGTTGCTGCAGAAGCAGAGAGGGGCAAACGCTGTTGTCACTATTGCCCACACAGGCAGTAGGGATATTGCGCGCTTCACCAAGCAGGCGGATGTTGTTATTGCAGCGATAGGCCGTGCAGAAGCGATTACCGGCAACATGCTGAAGCCGGGTTGTGTTGTCATTGACGTCGGGATTAACCGTGTTGCAGATGCATCAACACGAACCGGATCGCGACTTGTAGGCGATGTTCACTTCGTCTCTGCCTCCCAGGTCGCTGGGGCAATCACGCCTGTTCCCGGCGGCGTCGGGCCGATGACGATTGCGATGTTGATGAAGAATACGCTGCAGGCAGCGAAGAACTTGATTTCAACGCCATAGCGTGTTACACGTTGTGCGTTAGCCGCCAGAAGGTTTAGTGTCGCCTTTTCGGAGGATGCGGGAACGGCCGACACCAACAAACACAATATCTCAAACACCAGATCGAAAGGACATAACCATGAAAGAACAATATCGCAAGCAAATCATCGACATGCTCACGACAGCATATTGGATGGAAATTGAAACCGTTACGAACTACATCGCCAACTCCGTGCACCTCGATGGCGTGCGTGCCGAAGAAATCAAGAAATCGCTTGCAGCCGACATTACCGAAGAGTTGACCCATGCACAAATGCTGGTGAAACGAGTGAAGGAGATCGGCGGGGCGGTTCCGGGTTCGATGCAGTTCAAACCTTCGCAGAAGTCGTTGCAGCCCCCGGCGGACACCACCGATGTCGTGGCAGTTATCAAGGGCGTTATCGAAGCGGAGGATGGGGCTATTGAGCATTACGGAAAACTGATTGAACTCTGCGGCGACGCGCATGACTATGTGACACAGGATCTGTGCATTACACAGCTTGCCGATGAGGAGGGTCACCGAACGGCGTTCGCAGGATATCTGAAGGAATACACCAAAGGTTGACATTTTCCGGTGTATTGCAATTAGCATCGGGATTTCTTAGGTTTCCAATGGATGGAAGACCTGTTCAAACGGGGTATTGAGGAATTCAACAAAGGATATTTCTTCGAGGCGCACGATCTGTGGGAGGAAGTTTGGAGGGAGTCCACAGGTCACAACAGGCTCTTCTACCAGGGGTTGATACAAACCGCAGTCGGCTTCTACCACCTTTCCAATAACAACTTCAAGGGAGCGGATAGCCAACTCGGCAAAGCCTTGACGAAGCTGGAACACTACCTGCCGTTCTTTCATGGAATTGATACACAACAGCTTGCGGCCGGTATTCGCATGTGTCTTGCAGACGTCCGGCATGCGCTTGAACGAACGGGTGGATTTGATGAGTCGAAAATACCTCGAATAAGGTTGAGCGACTCGGAATGAAACGATGAACCACTTAGAATAATCCAACGGAGGAAGTCTCATGGCAACAATGATTACGGAAGAATGCATTAACTGTGGAGCGTGCGAACCTGAATGTCCCAACACGGCAATTTACGCGGGGGGAGTTCAGTTTGAGTACGGCGGGCAGATGTATGAAGCGCTTTCAAATGATTTCTACTATATCGTGCCGGAAAAGTGCACGGAATGTGTCGGTCACTTCGATCAGGAACAATGCGCGGCAGTGTGTCCGGTAGATTGCTGCGTCCCCGATCCGAACCATCCGGAAACCGAGGAACAGTTGTTCGAGCGGGCGACACTCCTGCATCCCGACCGCGAATTTCCTCCGTTGAGCGAGGCGACATCCCGGTTCAGGAAGAACGCTTAGCTCTTGGTTTCGTTCTTGTGAAATGGTCGGTCTTCTGACAGGGGGCCGACCTTTATTTTTATCCAATTGATTGATACGGAATGAAGATCGGCAATTACGAACTCTTTGCAATCGAAACCGGCACGTTCGCCCTCGACGGCGGCGCCATGTTTGGCGTAGTGCCAAAGACCATGTGGGAGAAAGCGATTGCGCCGGATGAGAAAAACCGCATCGGCATGGCAGCCCGTGCTCTGCTTCTTGTCGGGAACGGGAGGAAGATCTTGATTGATGATGGCAATGGCTCAAAGTTCAATGAGAAGCTCGTTTCCATCTACAAAATTGACAACAGCCGGAACGACGTGTTATCCTCGCTGAAGACGCACAACCTGACGCCATCCGATATTACGGATGTTGTTCTCACGCATCTCCATTTCGATCATGCGGGTGGGTCGACGTTCAGGGACTCGGACGGTATCGTCAAGCCGACATTCCCGAACGCCAACTATTATGTGCAGCGGGAACACTGGGAGGCAGCGAACAACCCGACGGAGCGAGACAAAGCGAGTTTCTTCAAGGATGACTTCATGCCGCTGTACGAACATGGCTTGCTCCACTTCACGGAAGGTGAGGGCGAGATTCTACCCGGCATTTCCTGCAGGATTTGCAACGGCCACACGACTGCATTGCAGGCGCCTCTTATCTCGGACGGAGTTACCTCGATGTTGTATGTTGCCGACCTCATGCCGACAATTGCCCACGTTCAGCTTGCCTGGATTATGGGATACGATTTGCGGCCGTTGGTGACGCTTGAAGAGAAGCGGCGAATTCTCAACGAGGCCGTTGAAGGCAACTGGATGCTGTTCTTTGAACATGATGCAACAGTCGCGACGTGCAGGTTGCAGCGAACCGACAAAGGAATCGTTGCCCTGAATCCTTCACCGCTCGGTTAGGAGAATGGCCATGCCGGTCGAGTTTATTGCAGTGGCCAGAATGTCGGATCTTCCGGAGCGCGGCGGGAAGTTCATAAGGGTTGGAGATGATGAGATTGCGCTGTTCAAAGTGGCCGGAAAACTGTTTGCCATCAACAATGTCTGCGCTCATCAACATATCTCTGCGTTACACCAAGGAGTGTTGAACGGGCTGGAAGTGACGTGCCCGATGCATGGTTGGACGTATTCTCTTGAAACAGGGAAAGCTGTGAGTGGAAGCGGTTGTGTCAAAACGTATCCTGTGAAGATTGCGGGAGAGAATGTGTTGGTAGAAATTGAACGTGCGCCCTGAAATTGCGGGTTGGTAAAAATGAACTCGGAGACAATTGCGGTAACCGATTCACCGGTTTCTCATACCATGCAAGCAACACAAAAGGTGAAATCCAAAGCGCTTGACCTCGGTTTCACCAAGGTTGGGATTGCAAAGGCGGAACCGCTGGACGTTGAGGCGGCACGTTTACGAGAATGGCTCACGCGCGGCTACCATGCTTCAATGGACTGGATGCCCCGCAACGTTAAGAAACGGGTCGATCCGCGGGCAATCGTGCCAGGGGCAAAGTCTGTAATTTGTGTTGCGCTGAATTACTACACGCCGGTCCGGCATGCAGACAAGCCGGGCACAGGCAAAATCTCCCGATACGCCTGGGGTGATGATTACCATGACATTCTCACAGCAAAACTCAAGCAGTTGTGGGAGTGGCTTCAGCAGGAATTTCCCGACATTAAAGGCCGCTACTATGTTGATACCGGGCCAGTAATGGACAAAGTCTGGGCGCAGCGGGCCGGCATCGGCTGGATTGCAAAGCACACCAACGTCATAACGCAGGAAGTCGGCTCGTGGGTTTTTCTTGGGGAGATAATTACAACGCTCGAACTCGTCGAAGATCAACCGGCGACCGATCATTGCGGCACCTGCACGCTCTGCATCGAGGCATGTCCAACGAATGCAATTGTTGAAGAGTACGTTGTAGATTCAAGCAAGTGTCTTTCATATCTTACCATCGAACACAAAGGAGAGATTGAGGGAGGGATACGGCATCAGTTCGAGAATTGGATTTACGGTTGCGATATTTGTCAGGATGTCTGTCCGTGGAATCACAAATTCCCGACGGAGACTGATGAAGGGAGATTTGAGCCGCGAGAATGGAATGTTGCCCCGCATCTTGAAGAGTGGGTCAATATGACGCAGGAAGAGTTCAGCAGCAAGTTCAAAGGAAGTCCGGTCAAAAGAACGAAACTTGCAGGATTGAAACGAAATGTCGGGATTGCCTTGGAACACCGGCGTGATCTGAAGGAGACCACTTGACCCGATTGTGCCTGCCGGTTCATCTAACATGACAAACAGGAAACGCATCAGGAAAGCGGAATATGGCAAATCATCACAAACTCATTATCATAGGTTCAGGACCGGCAGGTTTCACGGCGGCATTGTATGCTGGACGGGCAAATCTCAACCCTGTCGTCTTTGAAGGCATTCAACCCGGCGGGCAGCTCACCATTACTACTGAAGTCGAAAACTATCCCGGCTTCGCAAAAGGGATCATGGGTCCGGAGTTGATGGACATTATGCGCACGCAGGCTCAGCGATTCGGGGCAGAGTCAATCTACAAACTCATCACAAAGGTTGATTTCTCCCAACGTCCCTTCAGACTCTGGGCAGACGAAGAAGAGTACACTGCGGATGCTGTAATTGTTGCCACCGGCGCTTCGGCAAAGCTGCTTGGCCTGCCGTCCGAGAAGGAGTACATGGGGTACGGCGTTTCTGCGTGCGCGACATGTGACGGCTTTTTCTTCAGGAATCAGGAAGTGATAGTTGTGGGCGGCGGAGATACGGCAATTGAAGAAGCGACGTTCCTCACAAAGTTCGCATCGAAGGTGACAATCGTGCACCGACGCGATGCGTTGCGTGCTTCGAAGATCATGCAGGAGAAGGCACTCAAGAATCCGAAAATTGCTTTTGCATGGGATTCGGTTGTAGAAGAAATTCTCGGCAAGAACGAGAACGGGAGGAAGCTGGTGACAGGTGTTCGACTCAAGAATGTCAAGACTGGCGCCGTTACCGACGTGAAAGCCGACGGCGTGTTCATGGGCATCGGCCATCAACCCAACACTTCTCTCTTCAAAGGCCAGCTTGAGATGGATGAGGTTGGCTATCTCAAGTTGAGAGACCGCAGCACGCGAACGAACATCGCTGGAGTATTTGCCGCAGGTGATGTTGCCGATAGCGTTTATCGTCAGGCTGTAACGGCGGCAGGCTCAGGATGTGCCGCGGCAATTGATGCCGAGCGCTGGCTTGAAAGTCAGCACGATTAGTCGTCAGTTTTCCGATATTTCAGGACTTGACAAGAGGCTGAGAATGCAGTATATTGTACTGCAAATCTACTGCTCACAATTTTGAGAATATTGAGGAAAAATCAATGGCGACAACAAGAGTAACTGCTGACTTCGATGCCGAGGCCTACAAAGCCCTGAATGAAGTCGCTGAGTTGATGGGAACGACAAAAGCCGACGCAATCCGGCGGGCGCTCGGGCTCAGCCGTTATGTACTAAAGCAAAAGCACAACGGAAAGAAACTCATTCTCGAAGATGAGAATGGAAAAGACAAGGTCGAGATCGTTACCCTGTAAATCCCCTCATGGCAAAAGCGAGCAGCTCACACGAATCAGTCGCAACCGAACGAGTCGGGCTTGTCGAATCGGTTAGTGACCCGGAAATCAAAACGTCTGTCCAGCGCCTGCGTGAACGCGTTCGCGGACAAACGGTGATTGCGTTGTTGGTTACGATGCTCGTCATCTACATCGCGCCGATTGCGTTTCCGGAGTCTGCGGATAAGATGATCCCCGTATCTGAGAAGCTTCTCACAGCACTCATCGGGTTGCTGGGCACGGCGATAGCATTCTACTTCAGAAACGAATAAGCCCCG
>JAHBUR010000058.1 GCA_019637975.1 Bacteroidota bacterium
AGTTATTGTGCTGTTTGGAAGTCAGTCGCGACAAACAGCGCACAAAAATGCCGACTACGATGTGGGCATTTTCAGAGAATCCGGATATGATTGGCGGTCATTCACGGTCTGGAAGACACATGTGGAGGACCTTGCATGGCCGTACAGGATAGATTTGGTTGATCTGACCCGCGCCCCGCGGGAGTTTCTTGACGGCATCAAGAACGATATGATTATTCTCAGCGGAAATCTGGATGGTTACACTCTCTCCACAACAGAGACTTGAAGCGGCGAAACAGAAGGCCGCGTCGTCCCTTTTGCAGCTCGAAACCACCATCAGGTGGCTTCATGCAAATCCTGAAGCCGATGATCGTTGGGGAAGGCTTGATGCTGTTGCAAAACGCTTTGAGGTTTCATTCGAGTACGTGTGGAAAGCTCTAAAAGCCGCGCTTGAATTTCAAGGAACCGAAACATTTGGCCCGCGAGATTCCATTACGCTGGCGGGCACATATCAATGGATCGATGATCTCGAACTGTGGGCCGAGTTTCTTCAGTCACGTAATGCCGGGGTTCACGACTATTTTGCGCTTTCTGAAGAAGAGTATGCAAAGATCGCAGAACGATTCTTGTCTGAGGCACGATCGGTTCTTCTCAGGCTCCCGTGAAGCCGTAGGTCAATCCAACCACATTCCCATCAATTACATATACACATGAAAGCCCTTCTTCGATGTATTGCGCTGCTGCATATTATTATCGCCGTATCAGCGCTTGCGCAAGAAAAACCCCACGCCTTCCGCGGCGCAACCATTTATCCCGTTGAGGGAGATCCGATTGAGAACGGCGTGCTTGTCGTTCGCAACGGCACGATAGTGGGTGTCGGCCCGGCGCAAAGCGTCACCGTTCCGTCCGAGGCCGTCGTCGTTGACGTGACGGGCAAGGTGATCATGCCGGGACTTGTCGATACGCATTCGCATATCGGCAGAGGGTCGGGCGGCGACAGATCGTCGGCGCTTCATCCCGACGTTCGTATTCTTGATGCGATTGATGTGAGGGATGATTCGTTCAAGAAAGCGCTGGCAGGCGGTATTACAACCGTGAACGTCATGCCAGGCTCCGGCCATTTGATGAGCGGGCAGACTGCTTACCTGAAAATCCGCGAAGCGAATGTCATTGAAGACATGCTCTTCTGTAAAGATCCGCTGAACGACATTTGCGGCGGAATGAAGATGGCGAACGGAACGAACTCGATCGGCGAAAAACCGTTTCCCGGCACAAGGGCAAAGTCGGCGGCAATGGTCCGCCAGCTTTTCCTGAAGGCACAGGATTATCGTTCGAAGATTCAGTCGGCGAAAGGCGACACAACAAAACTCCCCAAGCGCGATCTTGAAATGGAGGCGATGCTTCAAGTGTTGGACGGGAAGCGCATCGTTCAACATCATACCCACAGCGCGTACGATATCATCACCGTTTTGAGAATTGCCAAAGAGTTCGGGCATCGTGTTGTGCTCCACCACGTAAGCGAAGCATGGAAGGTCGCAAAAGAAATTGCGGAAGCCGGCGCGATGTGTTCGGTGATTATGATTGATGCGCCGGGCGGGAAACTCGAAGCGGCGGAGTTGAGCTACAAGACTGGCGCAATTCTGGAAAAAGCCGGCGTTGTCGTTGCTTTTCACACGGATGACGGCATCACGGACTCGCGCCACTTTCTCCGTAGCGCTGCATTCGGCGTTCGTGCCGGGATGTCGCGCATGAAGGCGCTTGAGTCGGTGACTATTGCCGGCGCAATGATGATGGATCTCGATAAGAGGGTCGGCTCGTTGAAGGCGGGCAAGGATGCCGATTTCATCATTCTCTCCGGCGATCCGCTCAGCGTCTATACGCATGTCGAGCAGACGTGGGTGGAGGGGGTAAAGAAGTACGACCGCTCGAACCCCGACGACAGGAAATTCTCGGTCGGCGGTTATCGCGTCTTCCGCAGCGGCAATGCGTACGATACATGCGAAGGAGAGGAACGATGAAACGATCAAGCACCTTTCTTCTTCTTCTTTCTACTGTCATCAACGTCTCACACGCCCAGCTTGCGATTCGAGGTGAAACGGTGTACACGATGGCAGGCAAGCCGCTCAAGAACGCCGTCGTCATTGTGAAAGGCGGAAAGATCGAGCAAGTCCTCGAAGGCGCGATGGTCAAGCTTCCCGAAGGCTACAGGGTGATGGAAGCAAAAGTTGTTACGCCGGGACTCGTTGATGCGCATACGGTTGTGGGATTGACAGGAATTCTCAACCAGCGGCACGATCAGATGCAGCTCGAAACGTCGGAACCGATTCAGCCCGAATTGCGTGCGATTGATGCATACAATCCGCAGGAACAATTGATCGAGTTTGTGCGGAACCTCGGCGTAACCACGATGCACACCGGGCACGCGCCCGGCGCGCTCGCAAGCGGAACGACCATTGTGGTCAAGACTATCGGCAACACGATCGAGGATGCGCTCGTGGATTCCGGTATGGTGGCCTTTACGTTTGGCGAAAGTGTCAGCAGCACGTTCAAATCTCCCGGTACAAGCGCCAAGCAAGTGGCAATGCTGCGCAGCGAGCTTCTGAAAGCGCAGGATTATCTCAAACGCAAAAGTTCAAAGGATCCCGAGAAACGCCCGGCGCCGGATTTGAAGATGGAGATGCTGTCGCGCATTCTCCTCAAACAGACACGAATCCTGTTCACGGCACAAAAAGCCACGGACATCATGTCGGCGCTGCGTCTGAAGAAGGAATTCGGATTTGCGATGGTGCTTGATGGAGCCGCCGAGGCATATCTTGTTCTTGATGAGATCAAGAAAGCGGGCGTGCCCGTTATTCTTCACCCCACGATGATGCGTGGATGGGGAGATACGCGCAATGTTTCGTTCGAGACCGCGGCGAAGCTGAAAGAAACCGGAATTCTCTTCGCGCTGCAAAGCGGTTTTGAAGGCTACGTGCCGAAGACACGCATTGTGTTGTACGAAGCGGCAATTGCCGCTGCAAACGGACTTTCGTTCGATGACGCGCTTGCATCCATTACGATCAACGCAGCAAAAATCATCGGTGTTGACAAGCGCGTCGGCTCGATTGAGAAAGGGAAAGATGCCGACCTGGTTCTGTTCGATGGCGACCCCTTCGAGTATACGACGCATGTTTGCGGCGTGGTTGTGAATGGCAAGGTCGTGAACGACACCTGTAAATAGGAAGGGATGTGCGAAACGAACAAAGATCCGGGATACGTCAGGATTGCGCGGCTCGGATCGGATAGCCCGCTTGCTTCGCGCTTGCAGAGTCCTTAACTTTTTGACGGAGGTTTCTATGACCGTAAAACTCAAAGCACATTACGACGGCAAGGTTCTTCATCCTCATGAACACCTTGCAATCAAGCCTGGCACGGAAGTCACGATAACAGTGGAGTCTGCTGATGCAGTTAAGGGCAAGGAGTACAGCTTCCTCGACACGGCGCTGAGTATGGATCTCGCATTACCGCCGGACTTCTCATCACGGCTTGACGACTATCTCTATCGTGGCAGCAATGGAGATTCCCAATAGGGTTTTTCTTGATACCACATATGCAATGGCCCTCGCATCAAAGCAGGATCAATACCACGATCGTGCTCTTGCGCTCATTCGTGAGATAAAGGCTCGCAAAGTACGTCTTCTTACAACTCGCGCAGTCCTGATTGAAATCGGAAACGGCCTTTCCAAACTTCACCTTCGAAGGAACGGTCAATCCTTCTTGCTTCCCTTGAGCGTGATCCGATGGTGGATATCCGGGATGCTACACAAAACAGTACGACTCAGCATTACAGCTCTACTCAAGTCATCTTGACAAGGAATGGGGAATGACGGATTGTATTTCGTTCGTCGTCATGAAGGACGAAGGACTTCGTGAGGCTTTGACGGCTGATGAGCATTTCGTTCAGGCAGGGTTCACGGCGCTGATGAAATAGCCGGAATTTTGCACGCCTCTCTACCTCGAATAGCGAATAGAAACCTCATTGGAACACGAGACCCTCGCGTCGACGCCTACATCGCAAAGTCCGCCGACTTTGCCAAACCGATTCTCGAACACATCCGCTCGCTTGTGCACAAGGCATGTCCTGATGTGCAGGAGACGATGAAGTGGAGCTTCCCGCATTTTGATTACAAGGGAATGTTGTGCAGTATGGCGGCATTCAAGCAGCACTGCGCGTTCGGGTTCTGGAAAGCATCATTGATGAACGATCCGGACAATATTCTCTCTTTGACCCGTGCAGAAGCCATGGGACACTTCGGGAAGATCACAAGCCCGAAAGATCTTCCTTCCGATAAAATCATGATCAAATACATCAAGGAAGCGGCAAGACTCAATGATGAGGGCGTCAAGGTTGTCAAGGAAAAAGCCGCGCTGAAGAGGCAAACGAAAACTCCCCGAGATTTTCTTGCTGCGTTGAAGAAGAACAAAACTGCGTTGACACATTTTGAGCGTTTTCCGCCTTCACACAAAAGAGAGTATGTGGAGTGGATCGTCGAAGCAAAACGGCCCGAAACGCGGGAGAAACGTGTTGCCATTGCGATTGCATGGCTTTCAGAGGGCAAGAGTCGTAACTGGAAGTACGAGAAGAGCTTGACAGGGGGGAACGCAGAGAACACCGGGTTGGCGCAGCGTACATAGCCCTGCATGAAGTAATCACCCCTTCCGGCCCGGTTCGGACATCCCGGCTGCACGGCAGAGCGTTTCGAGAATCACTTCAGCATTATGCCTGAGACTGAACTCACGCTCCGCTTTCTTGCGGGCGTTCGCGCCGAACTCGCGGCGCATTGCCGGGTTGCGAATCAAACGCAACATCCTGTCGGCAAGAGCGTCCTCATCCTCCCCAGGAATGAGAAAACCGGTACTTCCCTCCTCGATCATCTCATCGATGCTTCCAAGTTCCGTCGCAACTACGGGTAGCTTCATCGCCATAGCTTCCATGATGGCAAGAGGGAAGAAGTCGGCCCGCGTCGGAAGAACGAAGAGGTCGGCATGTTTGTACAGGTGTACCAGTTGCGGACTGTTGGGAAGAACGTGGGTATGCACAATAACATTCGGCGGCACGTTTTCAACGACGCTGTTTGTTACAAGATGAAAGTCGCATCCGGCAAACGGCTCCAGTCGTGCAAGATTGCACAGCAAATCACCCCCTTTGCGCAGGAACTGGTTCCCGACAAACAAGATTCGTGTCCGTGTGGAAGCCGACACTATATCGTTCGTCCAGAGATCGAGGTCAACACCCGGCGCCAACACCCGTATCTTTTCCTCGTCAACTCGGTAATCTTCCATCAACGACTTCTTTACCCAGTTTGACCACGGGAGAAGGAACGTCGTATGCCGGTAGGTTTTTCGTGTCCGGCGGAATTTCATTTGTTCGATGATGTTCATCCTGCCCGAAGGGGGAACGCCGTACCAGGCATTGTGCTGCTCCATCAATCGCGGAGTCACATCCATCGCCATCACGCTCGGCACGCGGCTGCGGAAGCCGTCGATGAACGATGCGGGAATGTGATCGTTGAAGTAGGCGGCGTCGAACCGCTTGCCGCTTTTCTCTTGCTTCATGATGCGCGACCGCGCGATCATGCCGCCGCGCAATGTCCAGTTCATCGAAACGGGGGGCACGCGGGCAAACAACTCCGGCGGCTCCGGCTCGATAGGAATCCACGTCGAGTCGATTTCGGAATGCGCGGAAATGATCTTGCGAAGGTTTTGTAACACCGTCGCCGTGCCGCCAAACCACATGCCGGTAAACAGCAGACTCGGTCTTCTTCCTCCGCCGTTGGAGGTGGTATTCTCTGCAGGAGAGTTCATCATGTTATGCTGATTTCATGTTGAGAACATCGCCAAGTTCGCGGAGGCTTTCCGCATTCCAGCGTTCAACAAACCCGTATGCCGACTGCACGAGTGACCGCGCAAACGGCGGATTCTGTACAATCTTGACAACTGCATCCGCGAACGCGCGCGGAGTGTCCGCGACAAGAAATGCCTTGCCCGCGCCATCTTCCAATCCGCGTGAGCCGGCGGGTGACGCAACAACGGGCCTGCTGTATCCGAGCGCTTCGATCGTTTTAATGCAAAGCCCGGTGCTGAACTGAATCGGGTTGATGACAACATCGGCGTCCGTGTAGAGAGGAACAAGATCGTCAACAACACCAAGCTTCACACAATGCGGCGAATGTTCTATCATATCGCAAATGTTCCCTGCAATATGAAGGGTCGAATCGGGAAGTTGCTGCCTGACGAGCGGAAAAACCTCCCGGATGAAATGCCGGATGCCGTGTATGTTCGTTCCCGCATCAGAACCGATGAAGAGAAGTTTCGCTCCCGCCGGATCGGGTTGAGGAAGCGAATGCAGCGGGGCAATATGCCGGACCGTTATGATGCGCCTGTCCGTTAACGTCGCAAAATACTCCTTCTCCTTGTCCTGAATGGCGACCGCAACATGCGCTCGGTTCAATGCTTTTGCCTCTTCGCCGGCCGTTGTGCAATACCAGCCGTACGATTGCCCCGCATCCTTGTACAGCAGGTGACGCAAAGTAAACACGTCGTGTGTATCGATAATTTTGAGGACGCCGTTGCCGAACCGTTCCAACGCTTTCGACCAGAAGATGTACTCAACGATCACGGCATCGAACGGAATTCTGCCCGCAAGCTGATCGAGATAAGCGTCGAGAGCCGCATCATAGCGGTAATCAACGGGTAGGATTTCCTTGAAGCCCTGATGGAAGAGAAACCGCAAGCGCCCTGCGTACCGTTTCAGACTGCGCGGAGGGTAGCGGTACGGCACGCAATAAAAATTCTCACCCCACCAATCCGCCATCGCCTTCTCGTCCGCTTTCCACGGTTCAGTATTCACGCAGAGGAAGTGGACGTCATGCCCCATCCCGCGCAGACTTGTCAGGAGTAGCTGAATGCGAGTCCGGTTGCCCGCAATCTGCGGATGTGTCGGAATAGGTGATATGACGAGAATACGTTTCACTCTTAGTTTCAGTTCGTGCTTGCAAGATTCTGAAGCAGATCCAGGGTTTCGTTCACCATCGTTTCCTCTGAAAACAGCCGCGCCCGCTCGGCGGCGTGCACTGCATACTGGTTCATTTCGGCGGGATGCTCAAGCGCGCGGCAAATTGCCGTTTCGAGATGCAAGCCATCCCCGGCCCGAAAGACGATTCCGTGAACCTCATGCTCGACAATTTCTGTAATTCCGCTCGCGTCGGAAGTGACAACAGGCAACCCGGACGCCATTGCTTCCAGCAACGCGAACGGGTGACCCTCAAACCGGGTGGGGAAAACGAATATATCGGAAGCCTGCATCAACCGCGAGACATCTTTGCGATGACCGGGCAGCAACACTCTATCACGGATGCCTTCCACTTCCAGTGAACGAACAAGATTCTCGCGTTCCTCGCCTTCACCGGCCCAGACGAAGTACACTTCGGGGAACTTCCGCGCAATATCCCTGATAACCGGAACGAGAATATCATATCCCTTCTGACGGGATAAGCGGCCTACCGTAAGAAGAAGTCGTGCTGTATTATTGAGGCCCAGATCGGCACGAACTTCGGCACGAACTGCCAGATTGGTTTGACTCGCGCTTTGTTTCGCAGAGGCCGGTTTAGTCCCGTTGTAAATGCGGAAGATTTTCTCCCGCGGGATGTTGAAGGATTGACTCAGGAGCATCCGATTGTTTTCAGACACAGAAACACAATGTAGAAATCGTGAAAGTGCCCATTGATACCGGCGAAGTTTCAACTCTTCAAAATTCAGCCGTGAGGGAACAAGCTGGAAGACAACGGCAGTCCGGATGCGCAACGTTCTGCACGCCAGCATACTTCCCAGTCCCCATTCCGGCCAGGGGAGACCAAGCTGTACAACATCCGGCCTGATCCGCATCAGCAGTATGAGTGTCCGAACGTAGTGTGCGCCAAGAACCCGGATATTCGGCATCGTACGGACAAATTTTTCTTCTATATCAAGCGGATGGTATCGTACATCCAACCGTTCACAATCATCTCTGAGCGAACGCGTTGCTTCAAGGAACGGAAACGCTGCGTGAACCTGGAATTGTCTCTTCATTGCCGCCGCGGCAATGGTCAGGGCATATTCCTCGTTCCCTCCGCGTTGTGTAGAGGGAAGAATCTGAAGGAGTTTCATACGCCGTTCCGTGCATCTGAAAACATCACCTGTCGGGTATCCATCAGTGACGCGCCCCTACGTTTTCAACCACTGGAGCAGTTGCCGTTCGAACACTCTTCCGTTCATATCAAACACCCCGAACCGAGGAAGCTGAAGGGGGTCGCTACCATATTGAATCGTTGAGTTCTCTACTGTGCATGCTGCGGAAAATCCTGCTTGCTTCACTATGGAAACCGTAGTTGCATCATACCGTCCGAACGGGTACGAGAAGCTCGCTACATCAGCGCTCAACAGATTCTCGATGCATTTCTTGCTTTCTTCTATCTCCCGCCGCTGAACATCTTCCGGGTGGTGTGAAAGCATCGCATGGCTCACTGTGTGAGGACCAACCTCCACCAATCCGCCCAGCGCCAGCGTTACCACTTCTTCATGCAAGAGAGAACGGTGGGTCGGGCGGAGGCACGACTCTTTGCCCGCCCATGACACGATCGCATCGAGCATCATGCGACGGGAGACATCCGGAAGAGGCCTCAGCCACTCCCATACAGAGTAGTAGAAGTTCAACCGCGGGCTCTTGGTTCCGCGGGCACAGTCATTTCGATACTCACCTTCAGTATACGATGACGCCGCGCCGAGATTCCAATCGCGGGTGTTATTGTCCATGCTCAGACTTAGTCGAGGGGGTAATGTACCGGGCTGCAGAAGGGCCTGATCAAGTTCATCCCACCAATACTCCTTTTGGGATCCGAGGTAACCCGTTGTCACGAAAACCGTTGCGGGAGTGTCGTACCGCTCCAGTAGAGGCTTTGCCGTGTAGAGATTATTGGCATATCCGTCATCGAACGTAACGGCCACTGCACGCGGAGGTACATTGCCTTCATGAACGGCTGCCGCCAGTTTCTGCAAACTCATCGGACGCGCACGCTTTCTCAGTACTTCAAGTTGCGCAGCGAAATTTTCCGGGCTCACGCATAGATACCAGGGGTCGACATCCATTTCCGCAATGCGGTGGTACATGAGGATGATTCCTTTGTGCTGAACGGATGTGATGATCCTGTTCATCATCTCCCTTCCTGCATTGACGCCTCTTCGCAACAGAGTCATTGTTTCGCTCCGATGAGCGAGCCGATTGCATTCTTCCCGCGCCTCAATGCCTGCACGATGCGCGAGGCCGTCGGATGGCGTGCATGCCAGATCGTCTTGAGCTGCTGCTGCATTAAGAGGCTGACGTCTTCGTCGTGAATGTCGCTGGCAATCATGTACGATTTCAGCCATTGCAGAAATTGTAACCGGGTAACAGCCCATCCCTGAACACCGACCGCAGAACACATCGACGCGGGGTGCTGCCGGTACCGGTACCAACTTGCGCTCGAGATGTATCCGTGATACCGTAGGCACAGTTTTGCGTGAAACACCTGGTCTTCATACATCCCGCGGAAGGCATCTTCATATCCCCCGACTGTATTCACAATATCGCGCCGGACCATGACGTCCGCGGTGAGCGCCGCATATTCATCCTTCAGCCACATAAGCAGGATCACGGGCGGCGCAAGCAGGGTATCAAACGGGACGGTGAAGTTCTGGTACGTGTCCCGATCACGATCCTCTTTGTTTCCCGCCCAGCTGTGCCAGCGTTCTGTTCGGCCGCATGCGAAGGCGGCATCGGGGTGGGTTTCGAGAACCCGGGTTTGTTCTTCAAGCTTCTTCACATTGTACACATCGTCCGCGTCAAGAAATGCAATGTACTTGCCGCGGGCATTCTGAATCGCGAGATTCCGGGAGGCACTCATGCCGCGGTTGCTGTGGTTCTGATGCTCGAAGTAGAAGATCTTGTCCGGAGAACGATCGACGAATGAGCGCGCTATGCGTGTGCTTTCGTCGGTCGAGCCGTCATCGACCAGAAGCAGCTCCCAGTCGGTACAAGTCTGATTCAGAACACTGGTGATTGCCTCCTCGATGAATTTTCCGGTATTCAAAAAGATCATGATGACGGAAACCAGCGGATTGCTCTTGTTCGTATGTACGTTTCCGGAACTCATCTTCCGCTACATCTTGAAATTGGGATTAAATCCGGCATCGAGAATGCCGTTCAATTTCTGCTCGAACGCTTTGAAGGAATATATTCCTTCAATGTACTTCCGCGCCTCGGCGCCGCGTTGCTCCAGTCGCTTTTTGTCGGAGAGCATATCCTCCAGCGCGGCCTGAAACTGCCCGAGTGTTGTATCATCCAAACCGTCGCCAAGATTGTCGCCCGTGTACGTTCCGAACTTGCTGACCAGATTATCAGGATCAACACTGCTGAGAATAGGCGTATGACACGACAACGCCTCAAGGAAGGAACAGGGCAACCCTTCATGTATGCTTGTGTTGACAAGGACCCAGGATTCCGTGAGAACCTTCTCTTTCTGTTCTCCCTGAACAAGCCCGAGAAATTTCAGGTTATCGACCGACCGGTATTTCTCGATAATCGGATTCATAATCTCGGGATAACTTGAGTTCCCGCAGACGAGGAATTCCACATGCTTGAATCTCTTCGCCAGCTCGAAGTAGATCCAGGGTCGCTTCACAGGATCGAGCCTGCCAAGCAAAGTGACGGTCGGGCGCTCGGCCTTCTTGAGCCTTTCCAACGGGAGATAGTGAATCGGATTGGGGAGAAAGTGAGGGGTAAACTCCCGCGGACCGTAAAGTCGTTGCCCCCGTGGCGTAAGGAAATGCGCGTTAGTGACAAACATAATCGGCCGGCCGGTAGTTTGACTATCCTCGTACACCTTGGCAAAAAACTCTCGTTCTTCTCTTGCATAGCCCATGAACTCGTCAATGGATGTCATGTTATTCGCCGGAAGTTCAGTCTCGACTGTGACAATCTTCTCCAACTCCGTTTCGCCCTTCGGATCGCGGAGCCAAATGAGCAGCGGCGCCTTCGGCATTGCGTCGAGCGAAAACCCATAGCCGGGGTAAAGATCAATGCTCAACAGAAAATCAAACTGTTTGTTCGCATCGAAGGAGTACTTGACATGGTTTCTCGCATAATGACTATGCAAATCGGGGATGGTGTATACGAGACTGTCGCCAACGGGAAACTTCCAATCCGGTAGCCCGGAAAGCGTTCTGTTGAACAAGGCCGCAGAGCGGAAGGCCTTATTCTGCCTTCCGCCGTAAAATTGTGTGATGACTTTCGCCGTCATCCCGAAGCCGCCGATGTCGCAGAGTTTGTCTTTGAGAAAACTCTCCGCAAAGAACTCCTCCGAAAGAAAGCCGAAAACCTTCTTCTTCTTAAAAAGGCGCTTTACGCCAAATATCACCCAAAAGACTGCCGGAAGAATTTTCAACACAAGTCTCCCGGCGATCCGGTTTTTTATGCCAGTGATGTTCATCTTTATTCCCCTTATTCTGCGACAACGCCGATTGGCCGCACTGATTACGGCGGCATTATCCTGCGTTCTTGTCTGTTCCCAGTCCTTCGTCCAGGCGCAGAACCCCCAGCCCCGAACGAATGTTGCTTTCCAGATTAAAATGTTGTTTGACAAAATCCCGCGCGTTGGCTGAGATTTCACGTCTCTTTTCATCACAAAGATCGAGAACTTTCTGCACGCCTTCGGTGACCCCCGCCTCACTTCTTTCGACGAGGAAGCCGTTTTGCCCGTCACGAATCACTTCAGCCGTTCCGCCGCTATCTGTTGCCATGCAGATCAATCCGGTTGACATTGCCTCAAGGCAAGCCAACGGAAGCCCTTCGGAGTCGCTCGGCAGAACGTAGATGTCGCTCATCTGCAGCAGTCGGGCAATATCATTCCGAAAACCCAGGAAGACAATCCTTTCCCGAATGGTCTTTCCAAACGAGGCAGCCATTTCCGCCAGCGGCTCGTATTCCGAGCCTGTTCCCACAATCACGAGACGAAGGTTGTGCCGTGTTCTGCATGCTGCAGCAAATGCCTTCACAAGCCGGTCAATGCATTTTACCGGTACCAACATTGCGGTGCTTACAATAACAGTATCCGTCAGAGGAATTCTGAACTCCTCGCGAAGCCTCGTCCGGGTTTCGCCGGAGGGATTGTACAGGGATACATCGACACCGTGATAG
>JAHBUR010000059.1 GCA_019637975.1 Bacteroidota bacterium
GGGCCATCCTGACGTCAGGACCTCGGTGCGCCTACGAGCGATTCTCTCGTCGATTTCGGTGAGACTTCGTGCTTCCCACAACCATGAATCGCTAATAGTGTCGCGTGCCGTCCAATCATCAGCGGAAGCGAGCAAACCGTTCTCTCTCATAGCGCGAGCATATTCTTTGGCGAGGATGAAATAGCCTTTCGAATGAGGATGCAGATGTTCGACAATGAGTCTGTTCCCGATAAGCGAATCAGTCGAGTGCGCCCGGAATGCTTGCTCCATATCCACAAATATCATCCCGCGCTCATTGCTAGCCTGCTTCATGATGTTGTTGAAATCACTACTCATCCGGAAGCGCAGCATATCGTAGTCTCTTGCTTTCACATAGAGACGCTGTGCTTCCTCTTTCCGTCCTAAATAGTCAAGGCATCGTGCGATGTAGTAGTATGCATCTGCACGGAGTGAATCTATTGACGACGCGGTTGAAAAGGCGAAAAGGGCGGAATCAACTTTTCGGGCATTCCAATATTGCACTCCCCGCTGGAAGACGGCTGCAAACTCATCTTGTCGCTCAAGTCCCGCACCCGATTCAGGGTCTTCCGAGACGAACGGCGGCAGATCCCTGAGGTTGGAAACTTGAGAGCCGAGCAGAACGGGAATGCCTGCTCCGGAAGCGATGGTCGCAAGCTCGGCGAGGTTATCCCTGTATGTTGACATTCCCGCGTTGTAAAGCGTGCTGCCATAAGGGATGTATTGGCCTCGAGCAAGCTTTTCCATCATCGTGCTTCCGGTGGTAGATGCAGGCTCCCCTGTGAAGACCTGCATCACAAATCCGGCAACATCCTGAAGAAGCTGGAACGTACGAAAGTGGATGAGCCTCAAGTAGAGCTTCGTGAGCCACCGTGATCTCGCAATCGATTGATGTGAGGCAACGCCGAGCGCGCCGTAGAACTCATTGTGACCGTCGTACACGATAAACAGATCCGGTTCGTAGCGGACGATCTCACGCGCCATGTCGTTGACGGTGAAGCTGTTGGTTGCCGTCATTCCCACATTCACAATCTCGATCTCCCGCTCCGGAAAAATTGTCCGCAACCTGTCACGAAGGAATGAGGAGAAGGAACCGTTGTACCAATATGGATAACCGACCGTTGTTGATCCTCCCAAACAAAAAATCCTGTACGTTGCCGCCGGTTTTGGAACTTCAAAATAATCGGGTGACGTTGTCGGGTTGAACGGCATGCTGGGGAAGTAGCGGTTCTTCACTTCCGCGTTCATTACATGATATGTCCGGCCCGCAAGTGTTTCTGTTGTGAACAGCGAAAGATCGGGACCGTATTGTGCGAGCCTGAGGGCAAGTTCCGCCACTATGAAGAACGAGATTGGGACGAGCGAGACGATAACGAAAAACGCGCGTCGTTTTCGTGTAGAAAGGTGTTGACTATTCCCGTTGGTTTTCTTTCTCTTCATTCGTAAATGGGGTTCGGATTGCTGATTGATTGCAAATTAAAGTAACGATTGTCGAATGCTAAATCCACCCAAAACAAATCAAAATCGGTGTTTTAAAGATGATTTGTGCGGAATCTGCTTGTATTCAGCCCTTGAATATCTTATCTTGTGGAAGCGCTTCCAATTGCTCGGCGTATCGCTGACGAGAACCCGATGTTGTATAAATTCATATGGGCATCTGCATGTTTGATATTCATAGTGTGTGAATTCATGACCCAAACATCGCAAGCCCAAACGTTGAATGCGGATGACCCGTCATCATTCGTCCCGGCATGGGTGAAGGATGCAATCTTCTACCAAATCTTTCCGGAACGGTTCGCCAACGGTAACAAAACAATCGATCCGCCAAACGTTGAGCCGTGGGGCGGAGTACCCAAAACGAAAAACTACTTCGGCGGCGACTTGCAGGGTATAGTCAACCGGCTTGATTACGTCTCCGATCTCGGCGTCAACTGTCTCTATCTCACTCCCATCTTCTGGTCGAACAGCAATCACAAGTATCACGCAAAGGATTATCTCACGATTGATCCCCACTTCGGGGACGAGAGGGTCTTCAAGATTCTTGTCGATGAGTGTCATGCCCGCGGAATACGCATTATTCTCGACGGCGTGTTCAATCACACGGGCGTTGACTTCTTTGCGTTCGAAGACATCAAGAAGAACGGGAAGAAGTCACAATATGTACATTGGTACAACATCTACAGCTTTCCTGTCGGGCCGCCGTCGAAGCCCAACTACGAATGCTGGTGGAATTGGGGCGACCTTCCGAAACTCATGACGCACAATCCAGACGTTCGTGACTATCTCTTCAAGGCGACTGAACATTGGATGAGCTTCGGCATCGACGGGTGGAGGCTGGACGTCCCGAACGAAATTCCTCATCCCTTCTGGATCGAATGGAGGAAGCTCGTCAAGAAGCTGAATCCGGACGCGTATATTGTCGGCGAGATATGGGATGACGCGTCGCCGTGGCTTCAGGGAGATCAGTTCGATGCGGTAATGAACTACAGATTTCGCCGGGCCTGCCTTGATTTCTTCATCGATCGGAAATCAAGTCCTTCAGAATTTGATGCAGCGCTCGCAAAAGTCAGAAATGACTATTCAGAAGAAATCAGTTCTGTGATGCAGAATCTGTTGGGAAGTCACGACACTGAGCGCTTTCTGACTCTTTGCAAGAATGACAAAGAAACGGTGAAACTTGCGTGGCTGTTCCAGATGACGTATGTCGGCGCGCCGATGGTGTATTACGGCGACGAGATTGGAATGACCGGCGGCAAGGATCCCGGTTCGCGAGGCACAATGATTTGGGATGAAGCAAAACAGGACGCCGAATTGCTTGCGACATTGAAAGGCCTCATCGCCCTCCGGAATGAACATCCCGTGTTCCGGCACGGGACATACGAGCCGTTTCTTGCTGATGACAAGAACAAACTGTACGGGTTCAGAAGGATTCATCCCGACAGGAGAACGACTGCCGTTGTTGTTCTGAACGCTGGAGAATCAACTCAAGCAATTGATATTCGGGAAGCGGGTTGGTTTCGAACATCGGATTGGCATCAACGCTGGCCCATTGATGCCGGTAACAAGCCTGCGTCTTCGAGGGGGAGCCATCTCTTGGCGAAGAAATCAGGGCTCATTCTCATCGGGTCTGTATCCGGATGAGCAAGAATATTGTAGCAACGATCTAATGAAGGAGGGAACGAATATGAAACTGAGACTACTCTGGGTTGCAATGGCTGCCGCTGTTGCACTGTCGGCGAATGCTCAAGACAGCGTGGACGTGACGTTCCGGTACAACATTACCGGTTTCCCCGGCGGCATATCGGTTCCCGGGCAGTTCAACGGCTGGAACAATACCGCCTGGCCGATGTCGTATCAAGGCGGCACATTGTGGACGCGCAATGCCCGTCTTGCGGTCGGAGGGAATCCCGGCGGACCTATTGTTGGCGCATACCAGTACAAGTTCTACTACAACGGCGCTTCGCCTTGGCCTAATGATCCGCTCAACCATCACTTCAATCCGTCCGATAATGACAATTCGTTTATTATTGTCAAAGACCCGACGATTTATCATCTTCTCCCCAATCAACGGACGAGTACTGTCAGCACAGCCCGTCCAACTATCTCGGCGTTCATTTTCCCGAAAGTGGGATCAACCTTCGATACAACCCAGTTGTCGTTGATAATTGATGGGAATACTATTTCGGGAATCGGAAGCTCATACGATTTTGCATCGAAGCAGATGAACTACACCCTCACAACCGATCTCGCTAACGGCGGACACACGGTTATCCTGCAGGCCGGCGCGACGCGGGATACCGTGAACTTCGTGGTACAAGTCGGCGGGCCGATTCAGGCGCAAATCCCGCCTTACGCGAAGCATGGCGTAACGCTTCCGTCACCAGCGTCGAATGATTCGACTACGTTTCGCTTGAGGGTCGGAGCGACGAACTTTGTGGCGGTTCGGGTTGCTCCGCTCGGACAGCCTGTCGCCGGCGCTCCCCCCGTCATCATGCGAAAGAATTTTACATCGGATGATTGGTGGATCAACATCTCACTTCCTCCGGGTACGTACGAATATCAATTCCAAACCGGAAGCGGAAATCCGTTCAACGACCCGTGGGGGCGATTCAACGGTACGTACGGAACGCGATTCACCATCGGGCCGGAGGGCCTGACCGCGGATGACTACGTTTGGCAATCCACCAGCTATCAGCGTCCACCGCTCAACAAACTCGTCATCTATGAAATGAATGTGGCGGAATTTGTCGGAGGCTATCTTGGTTTGCCTTCGGGACAAATCGGGACATTCACACAACTTGCCAACATGATGGGCTATTTCGATTCTCTCGGAATCAATGCAATCGAACTCATGCCGGTCAATGATTATGCATTGATAGGGCGATCAGGATTTTCGTGGGGATACGATCTGAGCCATCATTTTGCACTTGAACCGGCATACGGCACGCCGCGTGACTTCAAGGTGCTGGTCGATTCGGCGCATGCCCGCGGCATCGCAATCATTGTGGATGTGGTGTTCAATCATCTGAACGATCCCGGTCCCTTGTGGGCAATGCAACCCGATGTCACAACCAATCCGTACTTCAAGCTCTGCGCCGATCTCCGCTACAATGAAGATCAACTGTGCTTCTTCCGCGACATGGATCACTGGACGAACCAGACGCAGGAGTATGTGTACGAAGTGTTGAAGATGTGGATTGATGAATATCGCGTTGACGGCTTCCGGTATGATTTTACGCAAGGGATCGGCTGGAACATCAACGAACCCACGAGGGGAATCCTCGGATGGGCGAACAGAATTGCGCAGGAGTATCAGGGACAAATCTACCAGATTGCCGAACATCTTCCTGAAAGTCCCGCACTCGTTTTCCACAGCGGAATGACCGGCGGGTGGCATGACAGCTTCCGTGATGAAATCTTTGACGAAGCGCGCTTCCGCAATCGCTCGCTTGTCAATTTTGAAAACCTCGTTATCGATCTCGGAGCCTATCCCGGCAACGATATTCCCGCAACACCCTCATCGTACGCCAATCGCACCGAGCCCGTCAATGCAACGGTGACCCACGATGAGCAATCGCTGATCTTTGAAATGACAACGTTCCAAAGTGTGCCGCTTGCCGAAGCATTGTTGCGCGACAAGTTGTACGGCACATTCATTTTTGCATCACTCGGGATTCCCATGCTGTGGCAGGGAATGGAGCACAGCGAGCCCCGGGGGTGGCAGACTGACAATCAGAAACTCTTGTATCGTCCGGTACAATTCGGCTTCCGCGGAACGCAGCGCGGACAGGAACATTACGCGTGGTATTCAACCTTGATCCGCCAGAGAAAATACAATCCGGCGTTGTATCAAGGGGCGTTGATCCGTTTGTTCCGTTACACGGCCCAGAAAACACTTGTGTGGGGATTCCAGGACGTCAGCTCGAACGCCCGGTTCGTCGCCGTGGCGAATCTGAGTGGAGCCCAGCAGACTGTTACGAACGTGCCGTGGTTAGGTTCGGGGACGTTCTACGACATTCTGGATCAATCCACGCTTGAAGTCAGCGGGTCGAACGTCGCGAGCATGACTTTGCCCGCGTACACGGCCCGTTGCTATACGAATCTGCCTGACAGTGTCCTGCTCGAAGTCAAGCCGGTTGACCATACTCTCCCGGCAGAATATGCCCTCGGACAGAACTATCCAAATCCATTCAATCCTTCAACGACAATAAATTTCAGAATCAAGGAAAGCGGATACACAACGCTCACGGTGTACGATGTACTCGGTCGGGAAGTGGAGAAACTCGTGAGCAATGATCTTCAGGCGGGGAGTTACTCCGTCGAGTTCATTCCTCGCAACCTTTCCAGCGGTGTGTACCTGTATCGACTGACCTCGGGATCGTATGTTGAAACTAAGAAGCTCATGCTGACTAAGTAATGAGAATCACCGCAGTCATACTCTCAAGTTTGCTGTTTGTTGCGGCTCCGTTTGCACAGCCGAAAGCCACAACAGACGGCGTACATTTCGAACTGCCCGACGAAGGATACTCGTCGGTTTCTCTCGTGGGAGATTTCAACGGCTGGTCGAAGGACGAGAATCCGATGACCAAAGACGGACGTAATCGATGGCTTGTGACGAGAAGAATGCAGCCGGGAATCTACCAGTATTTGTTCTACGTGAACAAAGACCGGCACATACCCGATCCGGGAAATCCCGTTCTCGTTGATAACTACAACAACTCAGGAAAGAACTCGGTATTTGTTCTGACCGAAGAGAATACGATCGAACTTACATCGAAGCCTCCTGTACCTAAATCCAATCCAGCTGATTTGTATCCAAAAGATCCGGGTCGCAAACCGGTTTATCTCAACATCATCTGGCATCAGCATCAGCCCCTGTATCTCAATCCCTCAACCGATCAGCTTGAAGGGCCGTGGGTTCGTACGCACGCTACGAAGGATTACTATGATATGACGGCGATGCTGAAAGAATATCCCGACATTCATTGCACGGTGAACCTCACCTCGTCGCTGCTGTTTCAGTTGCAGGAGTATTACGTGAACAGGCTGAAGCCGTTTGTCGATGTCCGAAGAAATACGATGAACGTGAGCGGCTTCCTCAAGAAGTGGAAAGGGAAGACGGATCCGTGGATTGATCTCATGTTGATTCCCACATCCCGGTTCGGGAAAAAAGAGATTGATGTTCTGGTTCACAATACCTGGAATGCTTTCGGCATCAGCGAAGTGCAGATCGAGCGGTTTCCGGAGTACAACGCGCTGAAAGCGAAGATGGCAAACACGATGCGTCCCGGCTCGAATCCGTTCAGCGAGCAGGAGATGCGGGAGATCAAGTTCTTCTTCTATCTTGCGCATTTCGATCCCGATTTTCTGAACGGCGCCGTTAAACTGCCGGATGGTTCTGTTTGCGATGTGAGCGGATATGTGGAGTTCCGCAAGGACGAGCAGAAATACTACCTCAGGAAAAAAATCACTGAAGGCGATTGTCAACGCATTGTTGTTGAGACATACAAAGTAATGGCGAACGTCATTCCTGTTCACAAACAACTCATGTACAATCCTCAACATCGAACGGGTCAGATCGACGTTATCACAACGCCGTTCTATCATCCGATACTGCCTCTGATTTACGACTCCGATCTTGCCCGTATCTGCCAGCCTGACGATGCGCTGCCGACGAGGTTCTCCTATCCTCAAGATGCGCACGCACAGGTAGTCAAGGCCGTGAAGTTCTACAAGGAAACGTTCAGCATTGCACCAACAGGAATGTGGCCTGCCGAGGGGTCAGTTGCTCAGGAAGTGTTGCCGATACTCCGCAACAACGGAATTCTGTGGGCGGCAACGGATGTGAAGGTGTTGCAACGCTCCGATCCTCCCGATCAACCGAACACAACGCCGTACCGCTTTGATGCGGGTGTTGATGCGTCAGGCAAGAAGCAATCGATGGCGATTGTATTCCGGGATACGGACCTTTCGGATCGAATTGGATTCAAGTATCAGAATTACAGGGGTGAAGAGGCGGCGGAAGATTTCGTCCGATCGGTGTTGAGCTTTGCACCGAAGAATGGCGAGCCGGACGTTTTGATTACCGTGATTCTCGACGGCGAGAATGCGTGGGAATGGTACAGGAAAGATATTGACGGGAAGGAATTCCTGAATGCCTTCTACCGTAAACTAAGTAAGTTGTACGAAACGAAGCAGGTTATTACAGTGGCAATGTCGGAGTATCTCAACGGAAATCCGGGGCGGGGAGTTGCGGCGCATCCGCTTGAAGAACTTCCGGCAATGACAAAACTCTGGCCCGGCTCGTGGATCAACGCAAATTACGACACATGGATCGGAGAGAAAGAAGAGAATACTGCGTGGGAATATCTCTTGCAAGCCCGTCGTGATCTCGAAAACAGCGGATTGAAACAGCCTGATCCGTCGTTACCACCTCCGAAGAAGAACACGAGGGCATGGTACGCCTACATGGCATACGAGGCAATGTACGCCGCCGAGGGTTCGGATTGGTTCTGGTGGTACGGCGATGACCAGTCGGCGCCTGCGGGCGACAAACCTTTTGATGATGCATTCAGAATTCACCTGAACAACGTCTATAAGTTCGCACAACTGGCGGGGGCCAAAATCACGTCACCGGGCTTCGAGCCGATTATCGTTGCAGAACGAGCCGGCGGACAAGGCGTGATGGCGCAAAGCAAGGTCGAACGGCAGCGGGTGTTGTTCACCGTCAACGCTTCGGGCGTTAGTGTTCCGAATGCGATTTACATCGTCGGCAACCTGAAAGAACTGGGCGAATGGACTCCGAATCTTGTCCGCATGCACGACGATGGTACACACGGCGACGCGACAGCAGGTGACGGTATCTGGTCGCTCGAGATTGAAATTCCTGTCGGGGTTCAGGTTCAGTACAAATTCACCAACAGCGGGAAGAAGGGCGAGTGGATTCCAAGCGAGGAGTTTCCTTCCACACATCGAACGCTGCGGGTGAATTCGCAGTCTAATACCATCACCATCATTCAAGACACTTTCGGAAGACAATAGTCTATGGGGAAGTCTTACTCCGGGGCGCATGCCTTGGATCTGTTGGAAGAGGCTCTGCTAAAAAAGAAGAAAGAGAGTGAGAAGAAGAAGTTCAAGTATGCAATTCCTTCGCTCTGGATTTCCGATGAAGGGACTCCCAAGCGTGTTGCGGTAAACCCGTTTGAGTTCTATCTCGATACGGTACGTAAGGCGAGGAAAGCGAAGCAACCGGCGAGACCGAAGTCAACAGGAGGCGAGTGGAGCAAAGACGCCATAATCTACAACATGTTTGTGCGAACGACGGCTGCTTTTGACCATGACGGAAACGGCAAGCTCGATCTCCCGGTGAACAGTCAAGGGTTCAGGGATACCGGCACGTTCCTCAAAGCTCTCGCGATGCTGCCCTATATCAAACGGCTGGGCGCCAATACGATTCATCTTCTTCCCATCACATCCATCGGGCACGACGGCAACAAAGGAACACTCGGCTCGCCCTATGCAATCCGTAATCCATACGAACTTGATGAGAACCAGGCCGAGCCGTCTCTGGGGCTTGACGCAAAGACGGAGTTCAAGGCCTTTGTCGAGGCGGCACATCATATGGGCTTCCGTGTAGTGGTCGAGTTCGTATTCCGAACTGCGGCAAAGGATGCCGATTGGGTGAAAGAGCATCCCGAGTGGATGTATTGGATAAAGGACGAAATCCAACTGCGGGACTCCTCAAATCACGACGAATCACGGTACGGCTCGCCTGTATTCACGCGTCAGGAGTTGGAGCATATTCATCACCAGGTTCGTGACAGCAGATTCGACAATCTCATCCCTCCTCATCAGGTGTACAGGGATTTCTTCACGCCTCCTCCGCATCCCGATCATGTTGCTAAAGAGAACGGAAGATATATCGGCGTGCTGCCGAATCAGCAGCGGGTGAAGATCCCGGGCGCCTTTGCCGATTGGCCGCCTGATGACAATCAGCCGCCGTGGGGAGACGTGACATACCTGCGCATGTACGAACATCCTGATTTTAACTACATTGCGTACAACACGATCAGAATGTACGACACGCGTCTTGCGCAACCTCAATACGTGAACCGTCCACTGTGGGATCGGATTGTAGGGATCATTCCCTACTATCAGCGCGAGTTCTCTATTGATGGCGTGATGATTGATATGGGGCATGCGCTGCCGATGCAGCTGAAAAAAGAAATTGTGGATACGGCACGCAAGAACGATCCTGACTTCGCTTTCTGGGATGAGAATTTCGCAATATCGCGGCACAGCAGGGAAGAGGGATACAACGCTGTTTTCGGATTCTTATGGATCGATGAGCATCATCCCTCAAAGATCAAGGCCTTCTGCCGTCGTGCCGCAAGTGAAGGATTTGCGATTCCGTTTTTTGCCACGCCGGAAAATCACAATACCCCGCGGGCCGCATCACGTCCCGGCGGACTTGCATACTCGAAGTGGGCAATTGTCGTGAACAGTTTCCTGCCGGGGATTCCGTTCATTCATTCAGGCTACGAACTCGGGGAGACGTATCCCATCAATACCGGTCTCGACTTCACATCGGAGCAACTCAAGCATTTGCCCTCGGAGAAGCTTCCGTTGTTCAGCGAATATGGATATGATTGGCTCAACAAAGAACACATCTCCGGATGGGTAAGCAAGGTGCTCGACATTCGCAAATCATACAAACAGCTCATCACCGACGATTCACCTCAGTCGTTTATGATGCTGCACGATCACAACGATCATATCCTTGCGTTTGCCCGTATTTCCGAGAAGCCGGATGTCCATGTTGCAGTTCTGGCAAACACTAACTATCATGCTCCTGAACATGCGAATGTGAAAATCAACACTTCAAAAAAGGAAGTGACTGATCTCCTGGGTTCGGGGAAGTATTCACTGAAAGATTCTCATCTGCACACGATACTTCAGCCCGGGCAATGTCTCGTCTTCGAATATTGAGATGATACGGATACGCATCAAACATTTCGTATTCCCTGCAACCTTCTTCTTGCTTACAGCGATGTTCGGCAGTTGCAGAACGCCGGCGGATCCGAACAGAATTGTCATCTGGCATCAAATGCGTGTTGATGAGCGTGTGATTCTTGAGGATCAGATGAAGCAGTTCATGGTCGCCAATCCCGGAATCACCGTTGAGGCGATCTACAAGGAAACCGAGGAATTGCGTTCGGGCTTTATTGTCGCTGCAATTGCAGGACAAGGACCTGACCTCGTGTATGGTCCCTCCGATCAAGTCGGCCCGTTTGAAGTCATGGGCATCATCGAACCGTTGCAAATGTTGTTCGAGCAGGAGTATCTCGACAAGTTCATCACAAAAGGCCTGACGTACTATAACGGGCATCTCTACCAGATTGCCGACAAGTTGGGAAACCATCTCACACTTGTGTACAACAAAGATCTTCTCACATCCCCGCCGCAGACGGATGAGGAGTTGATTGAGATAGGGAAGAAGCTGACAGTCTCCAAAGGAGGAAAGACTGTCCAATACGGGTTGTGCTGGAATTACACCGAGCCGTTCTTCTTCATTCCGTTCATGACAGGCTTCGGCGGCTGGGTGATGACGGATGATGGCGTACCGACGCTGGATT
Organism: Bacteroidota bacterium; assembly: GCA_019637975.1. NCBI lineage: Bacteria > Pseudomonadati > Bacteroidota > Bacteroidota bacterium. The sequence continues at coordinate 11,154 of JAHBUR010000059.1, forward strand.
CGCGAGGGACGATTGATGGATTGAAGTTCATTCAGGATTTGAGGGACAAGCACAAGATTATTCCGGGCGAAGCAGATTACAATATAGCCGACGCGTTGTTCAAGGATGGCAAGAGTGCAATGATCGTCAACGGCGATTGGTCTTGGGCAGGATACAAAAAGGCGGGCATCAACATCGGCGTTGCTCCTTTGCCGAAAATCGTGAGCACAGGATTATGGTGTGCGCCGATGATTTCGCCGAAAGGTTTTTCGCTGAACGCCAACGTGCCGGTAGAGAAGCGTCCGCTGGTGATTTCCTTTCTCGAGTTCATCATGC
>JAHBUR010000060.1 GCA_019637975.1 Bacteroidota bacterium
CACGAGACAATCCGGTTTGGTATACTGTCTGTCCGCTCATCGCAACCCTATCTTCCTTTCACCAACGCCTGAAACCGCTTGTTCTCCCTCAGCGGCTTCCACGTCGGGTCCAACTTCAACAACTGTGCGGAAAGATCGGAGGGAATCGAAAGCAGCCGCTCCAACGCATCCAGAGCTTTCTCCTGTTCTCCCACCATAGTGTACACCCGGGCAAGGTCCATCAGGCGGTATCCGCCCCGCCATGCCTCGCGTTCGGGCGGAAGGAGTTCCACGCCTTTCCTCGCTGCCTTGATCGCTTCGTCGGTTCGTCCGAGGCCGGCATACGCGATGCCCAACGTGCTGTGTGCCCTCTCGTCTTGTGGGGCTTCTTTCAGTCTCTTCTCCGCCACCTGAAGCGCCACTTGATAGAGCGTTCGTGCTTGTCCAGTTGCGCCGCGCAATGCTGAGGCGTGCGCGAGCAGAAGAGGTTTGGGATAGAACACAAATTGGTTTTCCAATCCGACGCGGCTTACTGCATTCTCCGCCGCATCGTAATTTCCCTTGATCAATTCAATCTTGAACACCATGTAGGACAACAGTTGGTCTTCGCTGGATTCCGAACGCCCGTACCGCCTCCCTTGCTCAATTACTTCCGTCACAGAGCCGAGATCGCCACTCCGGAGAAGAAGGTTCAGCGCCCTTTGACCGTATGTTTGTTCGTTATCGGGAGCCAATTGGATTGCATTCTGGTAGTGCTTATCCGCCTCTTCGTATTGTCTGTCCAGCGTGAGTGTCTCGCCGAGCTGACGCTCTATTTCCGAAGCTCGTGGGTTGGCAACGATCACCTTTCGCCAATGCGTAATGGATTCCTTCATATTCCCCTGTCGGCGATACACCGCTGCCAGACCGTAGGAAACCTCGGGATTGTTGGGGTCTAATTTCAGAGCGATGGAGAATTCCTTGATTGCGGATTCATAATCCAACTGCGTGTGGTAATGATACCATCCCATCGCCTCGTGTGCCTCGGAGAGATCTGGAGCGATGGCGAGGGCTTTCCCGGCCGCAACCCTCGCCTTCTCAACCCGCTCTGCTGTACGATCATAGAAAAACCAATACATACCCGCATGTGCCGCGGCCAGTCTGGCGTACGCGGCAGCAAACGACGGATCGAGAGCAATGGCCCGTTCATACTGCTCCACCGCGATTTCTCGATCGGCCCGCGATGATGAGCGATTCTCGTATTCTCTTCCCCGCAGGTAGTAGTCGTATGCCTGCGCATTCTCCGTGAGCTTCCCTTTGAGCTTTTCACTTTCGTGCTGGAGAAGCTGGATATTGAGGGCGCGTGCAACTTCGGATGCCACATCGGCCTGGATCTTGAACGCATCGGAATACGTCGCCTCAAACGGCTGCGACCACGTTTGCAGAGCACTCTGAACGCTGATCAACTCGGGATTGACACGCACACGCTGCTCCTCTCCACCCGACCAGCGCACGGTTCCCATCAGCACGTAGTCCACACCCAATTCTGCACCAATCTGCTTTACACTCTTGGGCGTCTTCTTGTACTCGCGGGCACTTGCCCTTGCGATGACACCGAGACCCGAAAGACGCGAAAGTCTCCCCGTGATTTCGTCCGTGATGCCGTCGGCAAAATACTCCTTCTCAGGATCACCAAGATTCTCAAAAGGGAGAACGACAAGCTTCTTGGGTCCGACACTTTCTTTTCCGGATTTCCAGGGCTGAAAAAGGAACAGGCCGGCAACTACGAGCACAGCAATCCCAGCGACTATCCCGATGCGAATATTCTTGTTGGGAGAAGGTTGACTTGCAGATGGTGCAGCAGATTGCCTTCCGGTCTGCGATGTCGGCGGCGGCGGAACGATAGTTCTTGATACACGCGACGAATCCCGTTTCAACCGCCGCAGGTCAACAATCATTTCGGAGACGGATTGATAGCGTTCATCGGGATTTTTTTCCAGCGCTTTATTGATGATGTGTGTGATTTCCAGTGGCGCGTCGGGGAGATACTCGGAGAGCGGCGCAGGTTCCTCATTAAGAATTGAATACATTACCGCCGCATCGTGCTCGCCGCGGAAAGGGAGCTTGCCCGTCAACATCTCAAACAATACCACACCGAACGAGAAAATGTCCGAACGGGCATCAACCTCACCGCCTTGGATCTGTTCAGGTGCCATGTAGGCAAGGGTGCCAACGGTGCTGGAGGTTTTGGTGAGTTTAAGCGAACCTTTGAGTTTGGCAAGTCCGAAATCCATCACTTTAATCTGGTTGCGCGAGTTGACCATGATATTCTCGCACTTGATGTCGCGGTGGACAATGCCCTTGGAATGCGCTTCGTGCAACGCCTCGCCGATCTGGATGGCGAAAGCGATTGCGGATTGCGGATTGGGGATTTCGGATTGAATGATGTGGCGGAGCGTTTTCCCATCCACATACTCCATCACGATGAACTGGTTCCCATCCACTTCCTGAATATCAATGACCGAACAGACGTTGGGATGGTTCAGGGCAGCAGAGGCCTTTGCTTCCTGCAGGAAGCGCGCTTGTTCGGCTTCGCTTGCCGTGAGATGATGGGGGAGGAATTTCAAGGCGACGACGCGGTCGAGCCTGGTGTCCTGGGCTTTGTAAACAACGCCCATCCCGCCCTCGCCCAATTTCTCCAGTATCTTGTAATGCGAGATTGTTTGGCCGATCATCAGTTTTGTCTTTCTTTCGGTATCAAGACGATTTTGCGAATGGGACTCGTCGTCACGCGGTTGCTGAACTCCAGACACAAACCAACCGCTGCAACGATATCCACTTTGATGATGCAACCTCCCCACGTGCATCCGTTTACACGCACTGCCTGCGGAACAGGACTCATCCTGTCGAACCACCCTCCCGAAACGAAGTAACTCCCGTCCTCCTGAGCCGTGAGGGAATACGTTGAGTTGCATGTCGCAACAATCACGCAATCCCCCTGACGTACGCTCTTTCTCTGCACACGTTCCAGATGCTCGACGCTTTGCGTCACCGTATCAAGAGAGATCATCCGCTCTGAGGCCATTCGTTCGTTCATGCGAAACTCCTGCCCACAACAACATTGTAGTGTTCAACGGCAACATCCTCGCTCGTTGTTACATCCACATTGCCTGTTCGTTCATGCGACTTCTTCCACTGGTACAACTCCGACAGCAAATGTTGCTGGGATTCGAGGAGGTTCTTGAAGAGACCGCTCTTCTCATATGCTTCCGCATCGTGTCGCGAGACCCAACTTGTCACCGAGATCATCTCGTTCGGCTTATCTGCCCGCGCTGTCAGATAAACGTACCGGCAACCCTGCACCGACCGCAGTGCCGGAATCACACGGGCAACATAATTCTGTTTGAACGCGTCGGCAGCGTCGGGACGCAGTTTCAGTGAGACAATTCTTACCCAGATACTTCCGGCCGTTGCCGATCCATCGTCGTCCGATGCTCCTGCAGCAGCCACGGCAAACGTACTGACAACAGGCTCTTCCGGAACGGGTACATACTCAAGCGTTAGATTGTCGGAAAGTCGGATTGTGAAGTCGGATGATTCAAGGAAGTGGGGCCGTGATTCATCGAGGAGTGAAGTGAACAAGCCGCTGTGTTCGTAGGTGCGGGCATCGGCCTCGGAGTTCCACAATGTCATTGAGAGGCATTCATCGGGTTGGCGGGCACTCTGCATCAAGCCTGCGTATCGGCATCCTTTCACGTGGTGAAGAGCGGGAATAATCCTGTTCTCGTACAGGCGCGCGAGTTCGGCCGCCCGGTCTGCCTTCACTTTTACTCGAACAAGACGCATGTGCATGGTTCAGTGATTCCCTTTCGTTCAAAGAGCGTGTGAACGGCCGGGCCAATCCTGTGAAAGACCCGGCCGCGGACTTACTTCTTCCGGATGACGATACAAGTCATATCATCCTCTTGTGCCGCTCCGGTCATCCATGACTCCCAGGCGGCAACAAGCCGGTTGATGATCGTATCGGATGATTCGGCAGCCGTCCCGGCAAGTATCTCCTGCACCCTGCCGTAGTCGAACATCTCGCCCCGACTATTCTTCTGTTCGGGAAGACCGTCGCTCAGAAGCAGAAGCGTGTCGCCGACCTCAAATGGAGTTTCGTGCACCGGGTAAGAGAAATCTCTCATCGCCCCGAGCGGCATTCCTTTGAGCTGGATTTCTTCAACGCAGCCGGTTTCCTTCCTATAGAGAAACACCGGCGGCATGCCGGCATTTGCAAGCCGGAGGTTGTTACCCCTCAGCCGGACGAGCAGAAATCCCATCAGCATTCTCCCCAACCTGATCTGCTTGATGGCGCGGCTGCAATGATTGAAGAAGCTCTGAATGTCCGTACGGGAGGCTTCGAGCGCAAACAGGCCTTTCATCAGCGTCACAACGGTGCCGGCCTGCATGCCGTGACCTGTTGCATCGCCAAGGGCGACATCCAAAGAATCGCCGTCGGGGGCAACGCTGAAATCATAGTAGTCGCCGCCCACTTCTGTTGCCGTTCGAATGTACACCGCAATATCATAATCGGGGAGTTGCGGGATTTCTCCCGGCAGCATCGAGAGTTGCAGCGTGCGGGCATCTTCAAGTTCCTTTGTCTTGCGGACGTTTTCGGCTTCGAGGGCAATCCTTTCCGCTTCCGCCGCTTTTTCGCGTTCATTCAGCCGCGCATTCTCAATAACTTGAGCCGATTGCGCCGCGATAATGGTCAACAGCCGTTGATCCTCATCCGAAAAGTTCTTCCCGTCCTTTTTGTTGAAGACGGTCAACACACCTTTCAGCGCGCCTTTGTTCATCATCGGAACGCACAGGAGAGTTTTTACAGACAGATCCCACTTCACGCCGCGGAAGCGTTGATCGTTGTGCGGCTCGTTGAGCAGGAGCGGCTTTTTATTCAACTGCATCCAGCCGACAAGAGCATGGTTGACGTGGAATTCTTCGTGAGCGGAAGAACTGACGTTCGCGCGGATGAGCGTCTTCATGGAACTGTCCGCCTGCTCTTCAACAAGTGTCACGAGGCCCTGTTCGGCATTCAATGCGCGAAGCGAACGCCGGACAATCGTCTGCATGATTTCCTGCGAGTTGAGCGACGCACTGATTGCCCCGGCAAGGTCGTTGAGAATGGAAAGCTCTTCGACAGCGCGACGGAGACGGCGGTTCTCTTCATGAAGAGCATGGAACTGCACCATGTCCGGATTAGACATCACAGCGTGTCATCATTATGTGAAAGAGCCCTGCAGGATTGAAATGAGAGGTTATGTGAAACTCTTCTGCGCTTCGTCTATCGTATCGTGAACATCGAACACCAGAGAGAGCTTTGTAATGACGAACACGCTGTCGATATTCTTGTTCACGCCGGTGAGTTTGATGTGCCAGCCTTTGCGGGTGTATGTTGTATGAGCCCCCACAAGGACGCCGATTCCCGCACTGTTCACGAATGTGACGCCGCTGAGATCGACAATCAACTTGCTGTATTCACGGTCGATGAAGCCGGCAACTGCACGGCGTACTTCGTCCGTTTCTTCTCCCCCGGTCAAAGCGCCTTTGACCTCAATTAAACCGATGCCGCCGGTAAGCGACGATGTTCTTACAGCCATAACGATACCTCCTGACTTTGCTTTGGATTCGGATGAGGGCTCTATTGATGAATTCGAGCTGTCGGATTGGGGTGTCTTCTTCCGCCGGACGGAGAAGGCTGACTTAATCTCAACAAAATGTTGCATGAAGTCAACTTGAAACCATCGGAACCGCAACGTATATTGGACAACACTTCTCCGTCACTCGCGGGATTGGCATTACACATAACAAGGAGTACGTCCATGTTCATCGGCCATTTTGCAGTAAGTTTCGCCGCAAAGAAACCTGCGCCAACAGTCTCGCTCGGGACACTCTTTATCGCTTCGCAGTTCATCGACTTGCTGTGGCCGTTTTTTCTTCTGTTCGGAATTGAAGCCGCGCGCATTGACCCCGGCAATACCGCCTTTACACCCCTCGACTTCTATCACTATCCTTACACCCACAGCCTGCTTGCGGTTCTTTTTTGGTCGTTGGCGTTCGGGGGAGTGTATTATGCCGTCAAACGGAACGGTCAATCTGCGATGATTCTGGGACTCGCCGTCTTCAGTCATTGGGTGTTGGATTTTGCAACACATCGCCCCGACTTGCCTCTCGCGCCCGGCAGCGATGTGTTTTTCGGGTTGGGATTGTGGAACCACGTTGCCGCGACAATCATTGTCGAGGGGCTCATGTTCGCCGGCGCGGTTGTGTTGTACAGCCGCGTCACCAAGGCGAAGGATAGAGTCGGGACGTATGCGTTGTGGGGACTTGTCGCTTTTCTTGTAGTTATCTACTTCGCCAACATATTCGGCCCGCCGCCGCCGGATGAATCGGCGCTTGCGTACGCGGGACTTCTCCAGTTGATATTCATTCCGTGGATGTATTGGATAGACAGGCACAGGAAGAGCGTTGCCGCCTAAGGCATTTTCCGGCTGATCGACTGCATCACGTTCTGCCGGAGGGGGCGGGTGGCCGTCGTCACAGCCAACACTGGTGGTTACTATTATCATATAGTCGTGTTCATTTGGCCTTTTGCTGAAGGGCCCTGTTCTTTACGTTGAAATCATTGTACCCTTTCGGTTAACGGCCTTCCCGCGGCGGAAACAACCCATCAATCAACCGAAAGGAGTTCGTCATGATTCCGTTTCGTTCGCTTCGCCTCATCGCCCCTTTTCTTTTCCTCTTCTTCTTTGTTCCTGCTGCGCTGAGTCAAATGCAGAACCCGGGGGTCGAGGTTATGTATCTTTCTCCCGACCAGCTTCCCGCCTTTCTTGCGGAACAACAACCGGGCATGGCACCGCTTCAAGCCGGGCCCCTTACTGTTCAGGATTTGATCATGTTCCAGTTACACCTGTTGAACATGAACCCGCAGATCATCAACTCGCGGTGGGCAATGTTTGTGTTCACCTACACGGCGGCGACGGCATTCTATCTCACGATCGGAGCGGAACGGTTGGGGGTCGGGTTCACCTATGTTGCGCAGAATTTCTACATCGCGGCCGCGACCATCGCAACCATCGTCGCCATCCGGTTCGATCTTGCCGCGCTCGGAATAACAAACGGAACCCCGTGGCCTTCGTCCGCGCTGATGCGGATTTACTTTCATTGGGCACAACAGCCGAGCCCTTCTCCGCCGCCCCAATTCCAGCAATACGATCTTGCCGTTGCTCCGCTCGATGATGATGCAAGCAACGAGTACGGCGACCCGACCGTAAACGAGCCGCCGCTTTCGCAACCGACTCCCGAACCGAACCTCAATTCGCCCGTTATCTCGATGACCCATTTCGGGTGTACGGTTCCCAACATCGATTTATCCAACACCCAGAATCCGCCTGTGCCGGGCGGCTACGCCGGTGACAGAAATGCATGCGGGCCCGCAGCCGCGTCCAACAGTTTGAAGTGGCTCGAATCCCTCTACCCCCAGATCAACATCCCGTTCAGCCACCGGGCACTGTTGGATTCCCTTTCGAGGCTGATGGGAAGGCAGCAGGGTTCGGGAGTCAGCATCGAGTCCTTTATTCGCGGCAAGCTCGATTTCATCCAGCGGCACAATCTTCCCATTCAAGTAAAATTCCAAGCGCAAGGAGTCGCGGGCAACATCTCCGCCTCATCGGGACCGTCGTTTGCGCGAAACGATAACAGCGGCACCTATCCCTCGTGGGCGTATCTGAAGCAGGAAGTGGCGGACACGGAGGACGTGGAGATTTTCTACAAGTGGTTTGATGGAACGAATTGGCGCGGGCATGTGGCCGCGGTAACGGGAGTGTATGAAACCCAGAGTGGCAAGAGGTACGTCGGGATCAAGCACGATATAAAACAAGGGGATACGGGAGGAACCGTGCAGGAGTTTCCCGAAATTATGGTTGACCCTGCCGGCAGAATGGTCATTCACCGCCACGGTATCCCCCGCTACATCTCTCATGTTGTTTCAGAAAGTCCCGGTACGCCCTTCACCACCGGCGTACGCGGCGATGGAGGGGTGCCGTATGAGTTCCGGCTCGAACAGAACTATCCCAACCCGTTCAACCCCACAACAGCAATCAGCTATCAGCTTTCAGCGGTCGGACACGTAACACTGAAGGTGTTTGATGTGTTGGGGCGGGAAGTGGCAACGCTGGTGGATGAAGTGAAACACGCCGGCAGGTATTCTGCTTTCTTCGATGCAACCGGATTGCCGAGCGGCGTCTACTTCTACCGCCTCACAGCAGGAAGCCAAGTCGAGACGAAGAGGATGATGGTGTTGAAGTAAAGACCGTAGCATAGGTCGAGTTTTTCCAGAGAATCCCGGTGAAAGCCGGGTTTCTTTTTGTAGACGATCCCAAAACGGGCAGCATCATTCCCAAATCAGACAATCACAACTACACATTTTCCCATCTTTGATGTAGATATTTTCTACATTCATGTGTACTAATGAGTTCTCCCTTTCATTCTGCAAACAAACCAGTGACACACAGATTGGTTGATTGGGGCGAAATCAGTCCATAATTTCACCAAAGGCAAGAAGGGATGGGAATTATGAAGGCACCTCTACAGCCCTAGTGTGGCTATGCACCTTCAGTTTTGGACACAAATCATGCACGGCAGCTATTCGGGCCGTGTATTACTGCCGGCTAACTCCCCGCGACTTCGAGCAGCAAGAAAATTCATCCTCATTCGGTAGTATTGCATAACACAAGGAGGGAAACTCAATGACAACTATTTCCAGTCTTCTTTGCGCCGGAAGGCAAAGCCTCGGTCGTTTGATAGGCGGAGTTCTTCTGCCACTTTGTTGGGTATTGTTCGATCCGGATCCATTGCATGCTCAATGGATGCAAAGCGATGGGCTCTACGGCGGCTTTATTTATCGAATAGCCGTAAGCCCCAACGAAGAAGGTGGGATCACAAGCCTCTATGTCGCGACTGACAGTGGCGGTGTGTTTCGTTCAACCAATAACGGGACAAGCTGGAGCGCAGTCAAGAGCGGTCTAACAGCTAAGACTGTATGGACTGTCGTCGCCAAGCCAAACGGTGCAGGAGGTACAATTCTTTTTGCGGGAACCTTTGGCGGCGGTGTCTTCCGCTCTACAAACTACGGTACGCTCTGGACACCGGTCAACAATGGCTTGGCAGACTCCCGCGTCTGGTGCCTTGCGGTTTTTGATTCAGTAATCTTTGCCGGGACCTACGACGGCATCTTTCGTTCCACCAACAACGGGAACAGTTGGACAGCATCCAATACCGGCATAACGAATCTCTATATTCTTTCCTTTGCACGCGACTCTGCCGGTTATGTTTACGCCGGAACGACTGATGGCCTCTTTCGTTCCTCAGATTTTGGCATAACCTGGACGACAATCGGTAACGGATTGACAAACACCTACGTCAGAGCACTCGGTGTTTACGGCAATTTTCTTTATGCCGCCACCCAAGGCGGCGGCGTCTTTCGTTCTACAGACAATGGTGCAAGCTGGACTGCAACGAGCAGCGGGATACTAAACCACGACCTGAGGGCGCTGGTCATTGACTCATCCGGAAATCTCTATGTGTCGAGTCCCGGGGGTGGTGTCGCTCGTTCTACCAACAGCGGCATGAGTTGGACAATCGTCAACAATGGTTTCACATCAATTAATGGTAATGCCAATGTTCGATCCCTTGCTATTTCGGGTGCGAGTGTCTATTGCGGGACCTGGATGGGTGGTGTCCATCGTACAACCAACAGCGGTGAATCATGGACGCAGGTCAACAGCGGCTTACGGGCAACGCATGTTCGGGCGTTTGTATCCTCCGGCGGCAATCTCCTTGCCGCGACTGATGGCACTACCGTCTTTCGTTCGACAGACAACGGGGAAACGTGGTCATTTTCCAATAATGGCTTGACAAGTGCTCGGACCTTTGCTCTCGCTCGCTCGGAGACGACTCTTTTCGTCGGGACTATCGTTGGTGTGTTTCGTTCCACCAACGACGGCACAAGTTGGGCAGCGACAACCTTGATGGGTATCCACGTTCGCGCCTTTGCCCTCTCGGGCACACATCTTTTTGCCGGGACTCAAGGCGGAGTGTTTCGGTCTACCGACAACGGCGAGAGTTGGACGGCGACGAGCGTGACCAATTTCGTGTATGCTCTTGGCTCTAACGTACCGGGAGTTCTCTTTGCCGGGACTGACAACGGCATCTTTCGTTCCACCGACAATGGTACAAGCTGGACAACGGTTAATGCAGGCTTGACGAATCTGACTCTTCTCGCCCTTGGCTTCGACTCACTCGGTGCTGTTTATGCCGGGACTGATGGGGGCGGCATCTTCCGCTCCACAGACACCGGCGCGAACTGGACTGCACTAAACAACGGCTTGACGAATCTCTCTGTGTATGCGTTTGCCGCGTCGAGCACAGATTTCTATGCAGGCACTGATGACGGCGTCTTTCTCTTCAACTATAACAACCAAAGTTGGACACAAGCAGATACCGGCTTAATAAACCCCAGTATCAGGGCACTTGCAGTCAGCGGGTCATTCCTTTTGGCAGGCACAGCCGGCGCCGGAGTGTTTCGGGCTTTGGAATCATCATTGCCCATTGTCCTTTCTCATTTTACAGCAACAGTTGTTACCCCCTACCATGTTCGCTTGGACTGGGGGACGATCTCGGAAGTGAACAACTACGGTTTCTACGTTGAGCGAAGGTTTGGAACCGAACTGCCCTTTGCAGTGGTACCCAATAGCTTCGTCCCCGGACACGGGACAACAAACGAGCCGCGTTGGTATTCATTCGATGATACGACGATTCCATCCCCCGGCACGTATCAGTACAGACTCCGTCAAGTTGATTTAGATGGAACACCACACTACACCGAACCTATCAGCGTGACAACGGGGGTAACCGGCGTCGGAGACATCACGCCGGGCGAATTCGCCTTGCTGCAGAACTATCCCAACCCGTTCAACCCCACAACAGCAATCAGCTATCAGCTTTCAGCGGTCGGACACGTGACGCTGAAGGTGTTTGATGTGTTGGGTCGGGAAGTGGCAACGCTTGCCGATGAAGTGAAGAAGGCAGGGAGCCATTCGGTTCAGTTCGATGCAACCGGATTGCCGAGCGGCGTCTACTTCTACCGCCTCA
>JAHBUR010000061.1 GCA_019637975.1 Bacteroidota bacterium
TGCATTCTCCATTCTGTCAACAACGAGCTTCTTCATCATCTTAACCTCTCCTTCCGGCACTTCAAAAACCAGTTCATCATGCACTTGCAGCAACATCGTGCTTCTCACTTCCGACTTCCGAAGTGCTTCATCTATCCGTATCATCGCTATCTTGATCATATCAGCCGAGCTGCCTTGAATGGGCATGTTGATCGCCTGGCGTTCGGCGTTCGAGCGGATGGTGAAGTTGCGGCTGTTGACGTCAGGAAGATAACGACGCCGGCCTAACAGCGTGCTGACATACCCCTTGCGTCGTGCCGCATCAATGGTATCGTTGATGTACTGCTTCACTTTCGGGAAGCGGTCGAAGTAGCGTTGGATAATCTCCTTCGCCTCGCTTTGACTTATCTCCAATCTGTTCGCAAGCCCGAACGGCCCGATGCCGTACATGATGCCGAAGTTCACTTCTTTGGCTTTGCGACGCATGTCTCTCGTGACGTCATCGGGCTTCACGCCGAATACTTTGGCCGATGTTGAAGCGTGAATATCTTCTTTGTTGCGGAATGCCTCCAGCAATCCCTCATCCCCCGAAATGTGTGCCATGACCCTCAGCTCAATTTGCGAGTAGTCGGCGGACAAGATGAGGTTACTCTTCTTTCCCGGAACGAACGCCTTTCGAATTGCCCGTCCCGCCTCTGTGCGGATGGGAATATTCTGGAGATTCGGATCGGCGCTGGAGAGTCTTCCCGTCAACGCAACTGTTTGATTGAATGATGTGTGCAATCTGCCGGTTTTCGGATTGATGAGAGAAGGGAGAGCATCAACATACGTCGACTTCAGTTTCGTGAGCTGGCGATAGTTCAGCATCTTTTCGATTATCGGATGTTGACCCCGGAGAGCCTCGAGTACATTCACGTCGGTCGAGAATCCGGTTTTTGTTTTTCGAATTGTCGGAAGCTTCAGTTTGTTGAAGAGTATATCCCCCAACTGCTGCGTCGAGTTGATGTTGAACTGCCCCCCTGCGTCGGTATAGATATCTCTGATCAGGTTGTTGATCTGTCGTTCAAGATCTTTCGACATTTCAGCGAGATACGGAACGTCGAGCGCGATGCCCTCAGCCTCCATCCTCGCAAGAACAGGAATCAACGGAAAATCCACTTCCTCGCAAAGTTTCAGTTGTTCAAGCTGTTGGAGTTTGGCCTTTTGAATATTGGAAATTCGCAATGTCATATCCGCGTCTTCTGCGGAGTAGTTCGTGATGGCGTCGAGCGGCACTTCGGTGATATGTTTGAGACTTCGTCCCTTTCCGACGAGATCCTCAAACGCAATCATCCTGTAGGTCAAATGTTCCATTGCCATTGCGTCGAGGCTGTGTTGGCCGTCCGCCCGCAAGATGTAGCTTGCAACCATCGTGTCGAACGCAACGCCGGCAACTTCGATTCCGTACGATTTCATGACCAGCATATCGTACTTGATGTTCTGCCCGACTTTTTTGATAGATGGATTCGCAAGAATGGGTTTGAGTTTCTCCAGAACGGAACCTAAGGGCAGCCCCGCGCTTATTCGCGTCGGTTTGTCTGATTCAGGTTCGGGCTGTGAGAAGAGGTCTCTGACCTCTGACCTCTGATCTCCGACTTCTGAACTCACCGGAACATAAAACGCCTCCCGCTCTTTTACCGCGAAAGCAAGTCCGACCAAATCCGCCTGCAACGCATCGTTGGAGGTGGTTTCTGTATCGAAGACGATCGATGCGGCATTGCGGAGCCTTGCACAGAGTTCATCAAACTCCTTCATTGTTTGAACGCACCGATAGTTGTGCTTGTCGGAGTTGATGTCGGTTACTGACCGTTGTGCCGCGGGCTGTGTCGTTTCCTTTTCTGAAGCTGCTTGTCTTGCATTCTTTTCAATCGCCGTGGTGACAATACTCGCGAACTTGTTCGCAAGCGAGCGAAATTCCAATTCACCAAACAGTTTTGCCAAAGCGGATGTGTCGGGTGAGTTGGCTTTCAATTCATGAAAGTTGATTGGAACAGGAACGTCGGTGTGAATGGTGACGAGTTTTTTCGATAGAAACGCCAGTTCTTTGTTCTTGATAAGTTTCTCCCGAACACCCCTCTGCGGAATAGTTTCGACCTTCTCGTACAAGCCTTCAATACCGCCATATTGTTGGACGAGCGGGATTGCGGTTTTCTCCCCGATACCGGGCACGCCCGGAACGTTGTCGGACTTGTCGCCGATGAGGCCCAACACGTCTATGACCTTTTCCGGCGCGACCCCGAATTTTTCCAGTACGTCTTTTTCATCAACGACCTCCGGCTCGTCGCCTCCCTTGCCGGGTCTGAGAATTTTGATGTACGGGCTGATCAGTTGCATGAAATCCTTGTCGCCGGTAACCATGTACGTAACGACTTTCTCTTTCTCGGCACGCTTTGCAAGAGTGCCGATCACATCGTCCGCTTCGTAGCCCGGCTGCTCGATGACGGGTACCTTGAACGCCCGCACAACATCTTTCAGCAATCCCAACTGGCTTGACATATCCTCCGGCATTTTCTCCCGCGTTGCCTTGTATTCCTTGAACATCTCATGCCGGAACGTCGGCTCTTTGGTGTCAAACACAACGGCGATATGTTCGGGCTTTTCGTCTTCGAGGAGCTTCATCAGCGTGGTTGTGAAGCCGTAGATCGCGCTGGTATTCATCCCCTTGCTGTTGATGAGGGGACGTTGGATGAATGCGAAGTACGCGCGGTAGGCGAGCGCCATGCCGTCTAACAGGAAGAGCCGTTCGGGCTGCGAGATTGCAGAGTTTTTGGATTCTTTAGAGTTCATCGTGTTGGGAAGTTACCCTTCAATGTGAAAGCCCGACTCGCCCGCGTAGGTTGATTGAGGTCCAGACAGAAAGCCGTTGCAGGGAATTTCTTAGGCCAATATACAAAAAGGGAAGTTTGCTTCTTTGATTCGTTACACCGCGGGTTCGTTGCCGAGCTTATTCGGTTCGCCCGATTCTTCCTTGGGCGATTGCATATACCTCCAAATTACAAACGCAACCGCCAGAGCCAACACGCTGTTAACCAGGAACATTTCGCGAATACCCGTGTGTGCCGCCACAATTCCGCCGAGAACAGGCCCGAGCATGTTTCCGAGAATCGTCATGCTGCTGGCGATGGCGATGATGCCCCCTTTGCGCTCGGGGGGTGCATGCAGGTTGGCGAGTGAGTAGAGTGCGGGCAAAACTCCGCCGCGCCCGATCCCGAGAATCGCACGAAGAACTGCAAGCTGAAGCAGACTCGTTACCAGATTGTGGCCGATGTATGCGAGTCCCGTCAAACTCATGCCGATGAACAATCCCGTCTTGTAGCCTTTCCGATCATTCCGCTTGCCCCACCAAGGAGCAGAAATGGTTGAGAAGAATCCTGTGATGGCGAAGATGCTTCCTGCAAGCGTTGCAATATACGCCGAGTCTTTTCTGAAACTCTCGACAAAGAGGGCAAAGATCGGCTCAACCATCAGCACCGAAATTTGTCCGACGACAAGGCATAGCGCAACAAGCCGAAGCTGTGTATTTGAGAACATCAGCTTGTAATTTTCGATGACGGAGAATTGTCGACTGCTTGTATCTGCGTCTCGAATTTCCTCCACCCCGTAAACCACGGCAAATCCTCCCAGTGTGCAGAACGCCGCCGTCACAAAAAAAATCTCTCTGTATCCGATCAAATCCGCAAGCACGCCGCCAAAGAACGGGCCAAGCACAACCCCGCCCGCAGATGCAGACTGCAGCATGCCCATGGCGTATCCAACGCGATTCTTCGGCGTGCTTGTAGAAACGAGTGCAAGTGATGCGGCAATGAACCCGCTGATGGCCCCTTGGAGAATTCGAAAGAGAAACACTTGCATCACATTCTGCGAGAAACCGATTAACACTTGAGAGAGCGCAAGCCCGAACAACGCACGCACGACCATCGGCTTTCGGCCGTACTTGTCTCCCATGTTGCCCCAAAACGGGGTGAAGAAGAACGACGAAACAAACGGGCCCGCAAACACGAGTCCGCTCCAGCGAACAACTTCTGTTTCATCCGATACGCCGAGTTGCCGAAGATAAAAAGGGAGGAAGGGGACAACGAGGTTCATTCCAACCATAGCAACGAATTGTGTTGCCCAGAGAACGTAGAGGTTTTTACGCCAGAGTTCCATTCAGTCCGGCAA
The DNA here is from genome assembly GCA_019637975.1 of Bacteroidota bacterium. Lineage (NCBI taxonomy): Bacteria > Pseudomonadati > Bacteroidota > Bacteroidota bacterium. The sequence continues at coordinate 4,180 of JAHBUR010000061.1, forward strand.
AAGGAGATGACGCACACACGACAATACCGAACAATGATTCAGCGCGTGCGTGGCGTTGTGGTCAGGCTTTTTGGGAGGTTCGGAAGGTGTTGTTTCCGTCATTTCTTCTTTGACTGCGCGGTTTGCCACTCGACGAAGTTCTTCAGCAGGCTGGCGCGGAACCGCGCCTCCGACGAAACACGAGTCTTGACAAAAAATTCACGCGCATCCTTCTTCCAAAAAACAACAGGCATCCATACTTCCGGCTGCATGCCGTTTGTTTCAATAAGTGTTTCGGAAGAAAGCGGATTCGAGGCGTAGAACATGTACGGGCTGTCTTTGTCGAACTTGAAGATGCGAACGGCTGAAAGACTGTCGAACGAGAACGTTACCTCGCCGACAAGGACGCCGTTCTCTTCGTACAACTTCTTCTTCAGGTTGCGGTAGCCGGGATTGTCTTTCTCGAATTTGTTTCCTTTGACGTACATGTCGATCAATTGCTGGAAGTCGTCATTCGTTATGTCCGTTGTGTCATCACTTTCCGAGATGATATTGATGAACCTGATTGTCGCTTCACCCGAAGTGCCGTTCTTGAGTTTGACATGATATTCTTTTGTTTCAACAGTAAGACATCCCGATACGATTGTCGAACCGAGCAACAGCATTATTGACAAGAGAACTGGTATCGCCGTTTTGGGAATCCTTTTCATCGCGTTTTCGTCATTTCAATGTTCAGAAGAATATACCAAATGGGTCAGGCAGTTGCAAAGCAATGACACACTGTAGTGTTCATCGGCGGGGAGACCGCTTTCTTGCACATCAGTGTGGATTGGCGTATCTTTTTTGCGAGAATGTTTTGCAGGAGCTGACTCTCATTTCTCGACACGAAAGTACATCTCAAGAAGCTTGAAAATTCTTTGCATTTCCGCTCATTTCCATCCTCGCCCGGAGACCAGGGCTTTCTCTCCGTTGGTGAGGATTGATTGAAAATCCTGTTTACATCGGCCTTGGACGCCTCCTTCATCAGGGAAGACCTGATGCTTTTGGAAAGACATTTTGAGGTCGACCATCTCTTTACTTCCGGTTTTCTTGGCGCGCTAAAAATTCCTCTCCGGGCAGCGTCATGTACTGTCACCTTCACGTGGTTTGCATCAGCATACTCCGGGGTTATTGTACTTTTTAGCCGGCTGTTCGGGAAGAAGGCCGTCGTCGTGATTGGCGGTGCAGACGTTGCCGACTATCCCGAAATCGACTACGGCATTTGGCGTTCGAAGTGGAAAGCACAATTCGTCCGCTATGCAATCCGCAACTCGGACAAGATTCTAGCCGTGGATCCGTACCTGCACAAAGAGGCGATGAGACTTGCGGCATATGATGGAAGAAACATCGAGTACGTACCGACGGGATACAACATAGAAGAATGGCTTCCGTTGGGAGAGAAGGAGACGTGCGTCCTGACCGTGGCAAAAGTCGAAAGTGAATCGCGGGCGAGAGTGAAGGGAATCGATTGCTTGCTTTCGGCGGCGGGCAAATTGCCGCATATCAGGTTTTCAATCGTCGGTGTCGGGATTCATCTGATGGAAAAGATGCGCACGTCAGCTCCTGGTAATGTTGAGTTCGTTCCGTTTGTCGAGAGGAAGGACCTTCTGAAATTCTACCAACGGGCAAAAGTTTATTGCCAACCTTCCATTGTCGAAGGTTTGCCCAACAGTGTCTGCGAAGCGATGTTGTGTGAATGTGTTCCCGTCGGCTCAAATGTCGGGGGCATACCAACGGCAATTCGAGACATCGGATTTCTTGTCCCCTATGGCGATCCTGATGCGTTGGCGAATGCAATTCAGCACGCATTGGATGCCCCGCGAAGTGTCGGTCAGGCTGCGCGCAAGTACATTGCTGAAACATTTCCGTTGCAGAGAAGGGAAGAGGCGCTTGTCCGCATTGTGAAGGAATTGAGCAAGTGAAGAGGCCGTTATCAAATCTGTTTTCTCTTCTTGCCGGGGATGTTGGAAGCCGCTTATTGGGCTTTTTGATTACTGCATATCTTGCGCGCGTGCTCGCCCCTTCGGCATTCGGCATTATCAACATAGGCCTTGCCGTACTTGGGTATCTGATGTTGTTGGGGAGTCCGGGCCTGCAACTGCTTGAAGCGCGCAATGCCGCGGCAGTTTCCGGGGCGAACGAACAGCGCGTCAACTCCATTCTCTCGCTCCGGTTGGTTCTTGCAGGAAGTCTCCTCGTACTCGTAACTCTTGCGTCATTCCTCACAATCTCAAGCAGTGAGATGCGCGAGAGTGTTGTTCTGTTCTGCGTCAGCGTGATTCCGTTGTCTCTTTTTCTCGACTGGTTCTTCCAAGGCAAAGAACAGTTCGGGCTTCTGAGCGTTGCGAGACTTGCAATGTACCTTGTGTACGGCGTTGTAGTTCTGTTGAATGTTCACTCCGCCGCCGACATCGTCTGGGTACCGGTAGGATTTGCGGCGGGAAATCTGACCGCCTCAGTACTTCTCTTTTTCGGATACAAGCAATTCGGAAAATTATCCTTCGTTTGGCAGCCCGATGAATGGAAATCCATTCTGCGTTCCAGTGTGCCCGTCGGGCTCGCGATGTTGCTCGCTCAAAGCGCCATCAATCTGCCGCCGATCGTTCTTGGCTGGTTTGCTTCCACCGCGGAAGCTGGCTTGTTCAGTGCCGCGTTGAAAATCGTATTTGTGTTGTTGATGTTGGATAGAATGGTGAATGCGCTCTTACTTCCGGCCGTTACGCGGCACTTTGTTTCCAGAAAGGATCACGTCCCTTTCTTTTTGACAGTCGTGACAAAAGTAGTCCTCATAGTCGTTCTCCCTCTGACAGTACTGGGAATCCTTTCGGCTCCGACGATCACTCCGGCTGTATTCGGCAAGGGGTATGCGGATGCTGTTCCCCTTCTTCGCATTCTGCTGGGATATTTCTTTCTCACACTTCTCAACTCTGTATTTGTTTGTTCGTTAGTTGGAGCGGGCAAGGAAAAAGAATACACTTCAGCTCTGAATGCCGGTTCTGCCATTCTGGTAACGGGAATAGTTGCGGGCGCTATCTTCTTTGGCTCGACCGGTGTCGCCGTGGGAATTGTTGCGGGTGAACTCTGCACCGTCATTTTCATGATTCGTCAAACAAGAAGGATTGTGAATATTCCCTTGTTTAGGGTGTTTGTCAGCCCCCTCATTGCCGCTGTGCTCATGGTTGCCATCGCTTTTCTTTTTGCAGAGCAACCAATCCTCGTGCAGTCCGGCGCGTCGATTCTTGTTTTTGCCGCAGTTGTTATTCTGACTCGCGGTGTTGCGCTGAAGGAAATTCAATTTCTGCGGGAGAGATTTGTATGACGCTGAACGTCGGGTTGATTTCGCCTTCGCTGATGTGGGAACAGATGTTGCTTCAGGAGGGAGTAGCGTCCCGCAGAGTCGAGTTGAACGGCGGCGATCCGGATTGCTCCGTTCTGGTTGTAAATCGTGTTCTTCAGCACTCGGAGCGTAAGTCGGTCGAGACCTATCTTTCTTCAGGAGGAGCAGTATTGGGTTTTGCCGGGCATCTTGCCGGAGTATGCAAAACGTCAAGCAGGACGGCCCGAATTGATTTCCTGACCTCCGACGTGACGGGGATCTTCTCCGATATTCATCTTCTTGATCTTGCAGTTTCCGGCGAAATTCCCCGCGAGGCAAATTGTCTTCGGACCCAACACAACGAATTTGCCGCTTACGCAGGAGAACTCGGCGGCGGATACGCAGTCATTCTGCCGTTTGATATTGCAGGGATGATGGAAGATCGACGGGCTGTTGTAAAGAATTTTTATGCCATCCGGGATCGTTTGCCATCTGAACGAGTCTCTGCCGTAGGCAAGGGAGAACTCCGACACGTGCTGCACTATGCTCTCCGTTATTTGCACCATGTGCGCAATCTGCCGTATGTTCACGTGTGGTATTTTCCTGACGGGAAGATGAATGTTTCCGCGTTCAGAATCGACAGCGACAAGGGTTCGAAGAAAGAGGTGGATGAACTCTACCATCTTGCCGTCGAGCATGATTGTTCCATGACGTGGTTTTTGGATGTGAAGAGTCATGAGGAATGGCTTCACCATTTTGCATTCCTTGCCGGACAGGAGACCGGCGTTCACTGCTACGAACATCGTACCTATGATTCGTACGAAGAGAATTTGAAGAACATCTCGAAGGCGAAGCGCAAGTTGGAACTTGCAGGAATCAGCTCGCCCGGGTTTGCGGCTCCGTTCGGAATCTGGAATACCGGATTGGCGCAGGCAATCGACAAAGCTGTCTTCGAGTACTCATCGGAGTTTTCGTATGCCTATGATACGCTTCCATTCTATCCCTCGGTGGATGGATATACGTTTCTCACGCCGCAAATTCCCGTTCATCCGATTTGCATCGGCAGCCTGCGCAAAGTCGGCTACACGAGCCAACAGATGAAAGAGTATTTCAAACGGGTCATTGACGAGAAATTGCTGAGAGACGAGCCGCTGTTTTTCTATCATCATCCCACACATCACTATCCGGATGTTGTGCGGTTCATCTTCCGGTATCTTGAAGAGAAGGAAATCGACAATATGACGATGCTCGAATTTGCCCGGTGGTGGCGGAAACGGTTGAAGTATATTTCCTCATTCAATTTCGAAGGCTCCCGACTGGCGATGCAGCCACATTCATCTGTTGACGATTCGGTGTGGATCAGAATCATCCGGCCTGACGGGGCCGAAGTTCTTGTTCAACCTTCGCTGCTCGTTGAGTTGGCACGGCTTGAATGGAATCCGCAGCGGCACCGAGCCTCGGCACCGACGGATATTCGCCGGATCCGCGAGTTCGATCCACGCGGCTTGGTTGGCGAAGTCTTCTCAGGACTTGCACAACGATTTACGAGAAAGGGGGATGGTCGCTGATGCGTGTGCATGTTGCGAGCTATCAGGCTGTGTCAATTCTACACGGCGGCCCGAATACCCAGCTTCGAAAAACGATGCAGCATATCGGTGAATTCGGAGTTGATATGCGTTTGTTCGATCCATGGGCTCATTTCAAGAAGGACGATTGCGATGTGTTCCACATCTTTGCGGCGAATGTCGGCACGTATCATCTTGCGCACGAAATTCACGTGTTAGGCATACCGATGGTTGTCTCTCCGATTTTCTTCAGAGTACAATCCCCGGCAATCATCAACTCGTTTCTGCGTGCAACTCGCGTTGCGCAGCATCTCACAAAATCCATTTGGACGGATGCAGGATTCACAGCGGAGATCTGCAACTGGTCGCGAGCAGTTCTTCCGAATTCGAAAGCGGAAGGTGAACTCATCTCCCGCAGTCTCGGCATCCCGCAATCAAAAATCACCGTCATTCCGAACGGAGTCGACGAGCGGTTCTATCATGCAGAGCCTTCATTGTTCAAGAAAACATACGGGTTGGAGAATGTCATTCTCAATGTCGGGCATATCGGCCATACACGGAAAAATGTTCTCTCGCTGATCAAGGCGCTCGGCCAAATCGATCATCCATCTGTCATCATTGGCCGGATCATATCCGGGCAGTACGGCGATGCGTGCGTTGCCGAGGCGAAGAAGCACAAACAGGTTCTGATGATCGACGGACTCGATAATAATTCCGAGATGCTTGCCTCCGCATACGCGGCGGCAGATACGTTCGTTCTCCCCTCGCTATTTGAAACGCCCGGCATTGCTGCATTGGAGGCAGGACTTGCCGGAGCGAAAATTGTCATCACTCCCCACGGCGGCACGGAAGAATATTTCGGCAAGATGGCGGAGTATGTTGATCCGCATTCAGTTGAATCCATACGAGCGGGCGTTATCAAAGCGCTTCAGGTGAAAAAGAACGATGGCTTGCGGGAACATATTCGTGCCGGATTTCTCTGGCAGCACGTTGCGAGAAAAACCGCTGCCGCTTACAGGCAGATCTCAGGGAACGATTGAATGGCAAAACGAGCTCTGTTGCTTGTCGGGTTGCTGGTAGGTGTACTGTCGTTCGTGGTGTTTGCTCCGACGCTTCACTATCCGTTCGTAAATTGGGATGACAACATCTATGTGTATCAGAATCCGCATTTCAAACCAGTAACGCTTCAAAGCGTTCTCCATTTCTTCGCCAATCCGTACTTCCGTTCGTGGACTCCGGTCACGTTTGTTTCTCATGCCAATGACGTTATTCTCTGGGATTTTAATCCATCGGGCCATCACTTGACGAACGTTCTTTTGCATAGCGTGAACGCTGCCCTCGTTTTCTGGCTCGCGCTTCACCTGATCGATGCGTTCAAGCGAAGGGGATCGGACGCCGGACAGCCTGCTGTGACGATGACGTCTTCCGTCATTTCGGGATCGGTTATCGCCGCGCTTCTGTTTGCTCTTCACCCGTTGCGTGCGGAAAGTGTTGCATGGATTTCCGACAGGAAAGATCTGCTGTGTACATTCTTCATGCTGTTGACGTCGATCGTGTATTTCACGCGAAGAGAAAATCCGTCGCGCGTTCTCGGAAGATATCCCCTCCTTCTTGCACTCTATGTGTTGTCGCTCGGCTCAAAAACCACCGCGATGATGCTTCCGGCTGTGTTCATACTTTTTGACTTGACGCTGTTCAGGCCGGGGTTCTCACGGTCAGTGAAGGAAATCTCTCCCATGGTGCTGCTGGCTGTCGGCACCGGCATTATGGCAAAGCTCGCAGCTCCGGACCTTGCAACGGAATTTGCGGCGCGAGAAAAAACTTCTTTGCAGCTATTCTCATTTCCGTTCACGGCGACGGTTTTCTATCTGAAGAACCTGATTTTTCCGCAAGAACTTTCTCCCGTCTATCATACCGACGCATTCCTTCCGGCAGCGGAAAGCCCGATGCTTGTCATTTCACCGCTCATTGTTGTGGCTGTGACGGCTTTCTTCCTGTACGAACGGCGGCAGGGTCGTTCGTA
>JAHBUR010000062.1 GCA_019637975.1 Bacteroidota bacterium
CGGATTTGGACCGATGAAAAGAAGCCCCGCATCAAGAACCCTCTGTGCAAATTCCGCATTCTCTGACAAGAAACCATAGCCGGGGTGAATTGCGTCGGCTCCGCACGTCCTCGCCGTATTGATGATCTTGTCCATCACAAGGTAGCTTTCGCGCGATGGCGGCGGCCCAATGCAATACGCTTCATCAGCAGTCAGTACATGCGGACTCGTTCTGTCGGCTTCCGAGTAGACTGCAACGGATGCGATGTCCATCTCCTTGCACGCCCGGATAATGCGTACGGCAATCTCGCCGCGGTTGGCAATCAGAATTTTTTTGATCGTGCGAATCACTGATAACTTATTGCAGAAGTGTTCATTTCAGGAAACCGGCATGATCATGCATCGGCCAATTCCACCACGGTCGCCCCCGATCCTCCTTCATTCCACTCGGCCAACCGGTATGATTTCACACGCGGATGGTGTGAAAGAAATTCCGTCACCTTTTTCCGCAATGCTCCCGTTCCTTTTCCGTGGATAATGTCAACCCGATGCAGCCCGGTCAGAATGGCCGTATCAATGAATTTGTCGACCAAAGGCACCGCCTCTTCGCTGGTCATTCCTCGCAGGTCGATATCTCTGACAACCTCCGCAGGCTTTTCCGATTCGATTGCCGAGGGGCGGAATGAGGTTGAACGAATCTTTTTCGCCATGACGAGATCCTTTGTGGGAACCTTCATCTTTAAGCTTCCGAAAAGAACGATCGCACTCTTGCCATCAGGGCTCAAGCCGGCAACCTCGCCTGTCTCGACACCGCCGGATAATCTTACGGCAGAGCCGATTTCGAGAAAATCGGATTTGGGCATGGCTTCTTCTTGTCGAAGAGTGGCGATTTCGATTTCGTCCTGCACCTTTTTGACCTCCTCCCTCACAGCCCGAACCGATTCCTTGTCTGCAGAACGTTCCTTGATCTCTCGTATGCTCCGCTCGATCAGGGCGTTTGCGTTGTCGACTATTCCTTTGGCCTCCTCGACAGCTTTACGCTTCAGTTCCTTAAGTTCGGACGCCAGAGACGAGAGCTTCGATTCGTATTCCAGGACGAGTGAATCGAGGCGGGATTTCTCAGCCCTAACGTCGTAAAGTTGATTTCTGTATTTTTGAGCTGAGAGTTCGAGATTCGCAATCAACTGTTCAAGCCGTGCCTGATGATGTCCCATAAATTCCCGTGAGCGAGAGAGCATATCTTCTTTGAGACCAATACGTTGAGCCATTTCCAATGCATAACTACTTCCGGGGATTGCAGGCGTGAACTTGAAGGTTGGCGTGAGTGTCGTTTGGTCAAATTCCATTGCCCCATTCTCAACCCCTTCGGTATTATGGGCGAAGACCTTGAGTGAACTGTGATGCGTTGTCGCAATTGTATAGGTGCCGCGCTTCGTCAGAGATTCGAGGATTGCAGCAGCAATTGCGCCTCCCTCGGCCGGATCTGTACCTGAACCAATCTCATCAATCAACACAAGTGAGTTCGATCCGGCCTGTTCGTCGATTGCTTTCAAATTGCGGAGATGTGAACTGAACGTGCTGAGGTCGTTTTCGATTGATTGTTCATCCCCGATATCAACAAACATGTCTTTGAAAATGCGGAGCACAGATTGATCGGATGCCGGAATGTGCATACCGCACTGAGCCATCAGTGTAAGCAAGCCAACAGACTTCATCGCGACACTCTTACCCCCGGCATTCGGGCCGCTGATGACAAGCGTATTGTAGGAGCTTCCGAGCTCCAGATTGAGCGGAACCGTTCCATCCCGCCCGTGCGATTGTAGAAGGATAGGATGCCGCGCCTCAACGAACTTTAGAGGACCTGTCTCTGTAACTTCCGGAGCTACACCCAAGATTTCGATAGAGTATTTTGCCTTTGCATGCAAGAGGTCTAACTCAGCCAAAATAGCAGAGTTAGCTAGCAACTGATCACGTATGTGTCCCACCTGTATTGTCAACTCACGTAAAATTCGCTCGATCTCTCGTTGCTCCTGAAACTGGAGATTGCGAATTTCGTTGTTTAAATCCAACGTGTCAGACGGTTCAATGAAAACCGTCGCTCCGCTGGCGGAAGCACTATGAATGAAACCATGAACCCGGTTTTTATGCTCCGCCTTAACAGGAATGACCATCCTCCCTTCTCTCGTTGTGATGATCTCATCCTGAGCAAAACCAAGATCGGCGACATTCCTCAAAATGGTTGCAAGGCGCTTCTTTGTTTCTTCATACTTGTCCGCCAGGGTTCTGCGAATGCTAAGCAACTCCTTGGAGGCATCTCCCTTCACATTGCCATTTTCGTCAATTGCTTGATCAAGATTGTATTCAAGCACGCGATCTATGTGGAGGGGTTCCGCTATTTCCCAGAGCAACGGGTACGCTTCGCGACGCTTGCCGATGAACTGCCGAAGAACACGGGCCGCGCGGAGCGTAGACAGCGTGTGCCACAGTTCTTTTGGCGTAAGAACTGTTCCGTCAATAGACGATTTCGCTACTGCCTCCCTTGTCGGATAGATCCCGTCGAGCGGCAGAGCAGATTCTTGTTCAAGCAATTTCTTTAACTCATTGACTCTTTGTAACTCACATCGTACTTGCTCAAGTGAAGTCAGCAGGGTAATTCTGGAAACCAAGTCGCGACCTGGATCGGACGAAGCATACCGTAGAATCCTCTTGAGAATCTTATCGAACTCCAACTTCTCCAAAGCCTGATCAAAATGTCCCATGGTTCTGCGTGTTGGGCCCCTAACCAAGCCTGTTTTTGACGAGTTGCTGAATGATCTTGCCGTCGGCTTTTCCTTTGAGTTCCTTCATAACCAACGGCATGATCTTCCCAAAATCGGCGGGCGACGATGCTCCGCTTGAGTCAATGATTCGCTCAATCACGTGCCGGATTTCTTCTTCGGACATTTGTTTTGGAAGATACTCTGCAATGATGTCGAGTTCAGCAGTCTCCTGCTCGACAAGCTCTGTACGTCCTGCGGCACCGAACTGTTGAATTGATTCTCTCCGCTTCTTGGCGGCACTCGTTAGTGTCGAAATTTCATCGTCCGGTGTCATCACCCTTCCGCTGCCGCGAAGCTCGATTGCCTTCTCCATCAGCACAGCACGAAGGGTACGGAGCGTCTCAAGGCGGAGCCGTTCTCCGCTCTTCATAGCAGATTTAATATCCTCGCTGATCTTCTCGGTCAGCCCCATAAATCAGTTCTCCCAAAAAATGAAAAAAGGCAGGTACTGCGGGTCCCTGCCTAACCTATTCGTTGTTGTGTTGTTTGTTCACGAAGCTATCTCGCGCGACCCCATGTGGCAGTTCGAGGAATGTGTACAGAAATCTGAAACAAAATTACTTGATTTTGCCGTGAGATGCAACCACCTGCCGGTGGCGCCTGAAGATCAGGTTGCGAACGCCGTTACAGAAATATCGTAAGCTCCTCGTTTGCGAATTGAGTTTGGTATGTTCGGAGTGCTGAGGAAGCGGGACCCTGCGCCACCTGTCCGTTCGTGCGAAATCGTGACCCGTGGCACGGACACACATACGTTTGTTCTTGAAACCCTGTTATCGTGCATGCTTCATGAGTACACGTGGCTGTCAGCGCTACAAACGAATCTTGGGATACGTGTGCAACAAGCAACGCACCGCCGCTGAACTGTACTAACGCCGCATTGCCGACGACTGCAAGTGCCGAACCGGCAGGGATGGAAACAGTTACTGTCCCCCCCGCCAACGTGCCCTGAACTACCGGCAACGCAGGCGCATTCGGATTGTCATCACTCTTGCATGCAACAAAAAACTGCGCTACAGAACCGTGCAGTGCCAAAACCGACCCCACTTTGCACGCATTTACAACAAATTCTCTACGCGAGTGAACGTTCCCTCCCTGTTCAAATCTTGCCATAAGTAAATCTCCTTTTAAGGTGCCTGTGTAGTAAACATGCGACCTGTTGCAAGAGTTTCAGAGGAATTGGAATTTTACGGAGAATGCTGCACATCTGGCCTTACATTACGCCGAACATTCTAATCGTATTGCCGTTGAGAGAACGCGCTGACTCCGAGCATAGGAACAGAATCATCTCCGCGACTTCTTCTGGTGTTACCCATCGGGAAAAGTCTGCGTCGGGCATTGATCTCCTGTTTTCCTCGGTAAGGATAATGCCCGGCGCAATGGCGTTTGCCGTGATTCCTTTCGCTTTCACTTCGGCTGCTATCGTCTCGGTCAGGGTTATCACACCTCGTTTCGAAATAGCATACGGCCCTTTGTTTGCGCCTCCCGTTATTGCCGGCATTGCTGCGATGTTCACAATTCTGCCCGCATTTTGCTGTTTCATTTCTTTCAGAACCTCGCGACTCATGAGAAACGCCGTCTTCAGATTCAGGTTCATCATCCGTTCCCATTCATCCAACGACACATCGGCAATTGCACTCCCCCCCGCATACCCTCCTGCTATATTGACAAGAAAATCAATTGCATGAAATTTTGCCTTCACATCAGATACAAACTGGATGACTTGCTGTTCAACGGAGATATCGGCTTTGCCCATCCAAACCCGGTCAGTGGAGTCGCGGATTTCCTTCGGGAGAAGGTTGGCGGACGATGTTTGTCGGAAGGGAATCGCGATAGTTGCTCCGGCTGTAAAGAAATGGGCGGCCACAACATTTCCAAGCGCGCCGGTTCCTCCGGTAATGATTGCAGTCTTGCCTCGAAAATCCATTCTAACCGATAAGAGAAATGAAAGAGTCGGATTTGCCCAGCCAATATATTCAGCGACAGCCCGAATTGCAAACTGAGTCTTCTTGTTCAGTGCCTTATGATGCAAGCTCCTTGTGTTCTCGTTTCAATCACCTTGCATTTACATCGGAGTTGCGCTAAATTGTTTCATGTAACAATGGAGATCCAATGAGGCTGGTTGTTTTTCTCATGGCTATAGTCATAGCTGCACCCGCATTTGCAGGAGATCCTCTGCAGGTCGGAGGCAGCGCTCCCGACTTTACGCTTTCGTACGTGACAAAAGATACAATCATCGGAAACGGATTTACGCTTTCGGCTCATCTGGGGAAAAACAATATCATCCTTGCCTTCTACCCCGCGAACTGGAGTGGCGGATGCACAAAGGAAATGTGTACAATGCGAGACAATTTTGTCCCGCTCGCCGAACTTGGAGCCAACGTGTACGGTATAAGCGGCGACTATGTCTGGTCGCACCGCGAATGGGCGAAGCAGCTTGATCTTCAGTTTGCACTTCTGAGCGACCACGATCATACAGTTGCAAAGATGTATTCCAGTTACAATCCCGAAACGGGGTATAACAAACGAACTGTGTATGTTATTGACAGATCAGGAAACATCGCCTACATCGACCCCGACTACAGAGTTGCAACAGACGATTCGTTCAATAAACTCAAGTCAGCGCTCAGAACGATACAATGACTGGAGACAACCAAACCGGAACGTACAAACCTATTGCATGTTCGGTGTATGATGTTCTCGAGGCGTCCTCGGTGAAAAGACAATTACTCAGGCTCGATATTCGGTCATCCAATGGCATCATAGTAAGGAATGTGTATGTGCTCGATCTGTTCTCCCAGGACAAAACGGAGTTCCTGAAAGGCAAAGATTCTTCAACGGATGAAGAGTTTGCGGTACGTCTTGATGAGATTCTGCTCATAACCGACCCTGCCACAAACACTGTATATTCTCCAAGAACCTGCTGACATAACAAGTACGTCGCAAGCCGTCTTTCTCAACTAAAACCCGACCACGTTGAAATGAAAATACTCTCTCCCCTTTTTTGCCTGTCACTCTTCTTCCTGGCTTGCGGCTCCGGTGAACGGTTTCAATCCAGCGCAACGATCTATTCAGGGGAAAAGCACCTTACCAACATTCGTCAATTGACGTTTGGTGGCGAGAATGCCGAGGCGTATTTTTCCTTCGATGAGTCGATGATTATCTTTCAATCCACTCGCGATACCTTCCGTTGTGACCAGCAGTTTGTCATGAATCTCGCGTCGGGCAAAACCCGCCTGATCAGTACAGGAAAGGGACGAACAACCTGCGGATATTTCTTCCCGGACGATCGGACTGTTCTATTCTCATCAACCCATCATCGACTCGATGTATGCCCTCCGCCGCCCGACTACTCGAAAGGTTATGTGTGGCAGGTCTCACCCGAATATGACATTTTCACTGCTGATATCGATGGATCGAATTTGCGACAGCTTACAAATACGCCCCGCTACGATGCTGAAGCGACGGTCTCTCCGGCAGGTGACAGAATTGTGTTCACATCGCTCCGCAACGGAGATCTCGACCTGTACAGCATGAACCTCGACGGGTCTGACGTCCGGCAACTGACTCACGATTTAGGCTACGACGGGGGCGCGTTTTTTTCGTGGGATGGAAAAAGAATTGTGTACCGCGCGTGGCATTACGCAGACACTGCATCCGCAAACATCTACAAAGAAACCCTTGCCCGGAATCTCGTCCGTCCGTCGAAAATGGAAATTTTTGTTATGGATGCAGATGGGTCAAACAAGCGCCAGTTGACCAGCAACGGAGCCGCAAATTTTGCCCCGTTCTTCCATCCTGACAACAAACGTATCATTTTTGCATCTAACTTGGCAGACCCAAAAGGGCGCAATTTCGACTTGTATATTATGAATGACGACGGCACCGGCCTTGAGCAGGTGACATTCAACCCAACGTTTGACAGCTTCCCGATGTTCACAAGAGATGGAAAGCGACTCATCTTTGCATCGAACCGCAATGCACAAGTTGAAGGTGAAACGAATTTATTCATTGCAGATTGGAACGACTAAAAAAGGACATACCATGAAAAGAACTGCATTCTTACTTGTAGCCACCGTCTCTTTCTTCCCTGCTTCATTTTCCCAATCCCCCGAAATCACGGTTGACGAGCTGAAAGCACATGTGCACTATCTTGCTTCGGATGAACTTGAAGGCCGCGGTTCGGGTACCGAGGGAAACCGCAAAGCGGCCGAATACTTGAAGCAACAGTTTGCTTCTTATGGATTAAATCCTGCCGGAAAGGATGGCTCGTTTCTCCAAGAGTTTGAATTCGTTTCTGCCGTGAAGCTCGGCCCGAAGAATACGCTGTCGATCAGTGCGGCGAAGGGTGCAAGGAAGAAATACGACGTTGACAAGGATTTCAGGCCGCTCGGGTTTTCATCGAATACAGCAGTAACGGGTGCTGTGGTGTTTGCCGGTTATGGCATTTCCGCGCCGGAAAAGGAATATGATGACTACACAGATATTGACGTTGCAGGAAAGATCGTAGTTGCGCTTCGTTACGGCCCAGACGGCAATGACATTCACAGCGACTTGTATCGGTTTACATCTTTCAGGAATAAAGCCCGGTACGCACGTGAAAAGGGTGCCGCGGCCCTGATTATTGTTGATCAGTTGAGTGAGTATCCCGTAAAACTCTCGTACGACCAGTCACACTCAACATCAGGCATTCCTTGCATCTCCGTCAGGAAAAGCGTGTTGGAAGAGCTTCTCGCTCCTCTCAAGAGGGATTTGGGAGGAATTCAGGAAAGCATCAAAGCCAATAGAAGGCCCGCCACTTTTGATATTCCCGGCGTAATTATCTCACTCGAAACCGAAGTCATTCAGGTTATGTCGCGTACGGCAAATGTTTTGGGGTACGTCGAAGGGACAACGCACAAAGACGAGGTCGTGGTAATCGGCGCACACTTCGACCATCTCGGATACGGAGGCGAAGGTTCGGGCTCCCTTCAACCTGACGTCATTGCCATTCATAATGGCGCTGATGATAACGCATCCGGGACTGCAGCATTGCTGGAAATTGCTCAGAAATTTGCTGCATCCAACAATCCCCCAACACGTACCGTTCTCTTTATCGGATTCTCAGGCGAGGAGTTAGGCACTCTCGGCTCGCAATACTATACCAACAATCCCTACTTCCCTCTCAATCAAACAGTTGCCATGCTTAATATGGACATGATCGGAAGGATGAAGGAGAATACCCTTACGGTTCACGGCGTCGGCACATCGCCCGTCTGGAATGACGTTGTGAAGAAGTGGAATACAGCGCCTGATACAATGTCGATTCGTACCGTAGCCGACGGCTTCGGGCCCAGCGACCACGCATCGTTCTACACAAAAGACATTCCCGTTCTCTTTTTCTTCACAGGAACACACAGCGACTACCACAAACCGTCAGACGATTGGGATAAGCTCAATTATGAGGACAAGCAGCGCATTGCCCACTACATCTACAATATTGCCAATGATGTGCAGAGTATGACGCCGCGACCGCAATTTACCAAGGCGCAGAGCACAGCCTCGGCAATGGGCGGCGGCGACGGGCGCGGCTTTAGCGTGACGCTCGGTGTTGTTCCGGATTATGCAGCCGACGTGAAAGGCATGAAAATTGACGGTACGCGCGCAGGAGGTCCGGGTGAGAAGGCAGGTTTACAGGCAGGCGACATCATTACGATGCTTGGCGGAAAGAAGATTCTCAATATCTACGACTATATGGGAATTCTCGGTGAGTTGAAGGTTGGCCAGGTTGTTGAGATTGAGATTACGCGGGACGGAAAGCCGATGACGCTCTCGGCAACGATGACGAAGCGATAGTTCGCCAACGGGATAATGGAGTCTCCTCAATCCGACAACACCACATCTTCCGAAGAACGTTAGTGATGCAGCTATAATTTCTTCAATCGATCATGTGCCTCGGCGATGAAGTTGTGGGCAATCCGCACACGAGCCTCTTCGCTCCTTGCCGCAAACATCTGTTCACGCTGGGTCTTGATGAATTCATTCAGCGTTTCCCTGTCCGAAACCGGGAGTTCACTCAGGAAACTCTCAAATGTGTCGGTTGCAGCCATAGTGTTGTTAACACTCCTTGGTTCTTAGTTATCGACTGTATTTCCATCCGGTTTCTTTCAACGTCAGGATGCCGTGCTCCCGCCTGGAGAGACCGTCGGTAATCTCTCCGACGAAGAGAGTGTGATCGCCCGTTGCCATTGATTGAGTAACTTTGCACTCAAATGAAGCGACGGCGTCCTCGAGAAAAGGTGTTCCTTGTTTTGAAAGTGCGAAATTCCTGTTGTTGAGTTTTAAGCCTGCCTGCCTTGATCTTTTGAGGAAGGGCTTTGCCAATTCTACTGAGCCTTCCGGTAAGAAATTAACGGAGAAGAAGTTAGATCGGTCGATATAAACCTGCATATCGGAATCAGATTCTATGGCAATGCCTATGAGCGGAGGATTGAATGATACTTGCGTCATCCAGTTGGCTATGATTGCTGCGACACCGTCCTCGGTTCTAGAGCCAACAATATACAGCCCATAAGGAATCTTGTTTAGTACTTTATCTCGGGTCGATTTCTCCAAAGCTCAAGTCCTCGGTAACCTACTTTCTGCCTTCCACGCAATCATCGCACTGGCAAAGCGATCGTAAATGCTCCCACGTGTACATTCCCATGTCATGCCCATCCCCCCAGATTGGTTTAACGGCATAATTACCGACAGTTGTCATGTTCATCAATCTGTAACGTCCGGGAATTGTCTTGTCTGGAGCCGGTGGCACATACGTGCGTAACAGAATGGTTTCGCCTTGGCACCCTGCGCACGGACATGCATCACGAAGTGCCATGAGTGAAATGCGGCTCAAATGGCCATCACTCCAAGTCAGCGAAATTTCGGCCGGGGTTGTTTGCCTCAAGCTCGTGACGTGCATTCTACTTTCTTCCCTTCAGTCTCAGTTCGAGGAAAGCGTGAATGCGCAGCCAAGCCTCAAGGGTTGTTGCTTCATCATATCCTTGTATGTTATTCGGATTCATAAATCCATGTCCTACATTAGGATAGACTACAGTTCTTACATTTTTTTCGAGCTTCTGAGCACTTCGTTCGAATATCTTGACGCTTGCTGCAGGAATACCGCGATCAGTTTCTCCAAAGATGCCGAGGATTGGGCAGCCTATCTTGTTCAGCTCTTGCTCTTCTGTCACCAATCTTCCATAACAAATCACAGCAAGGGCCAGCGACGGGAGAACTTGAGAAGCTGTAAGCGAATAGCTGCCCCCCATACACCAGCCGATAGAGCCGATATTTTCTGAATTAACCGTGGCCAATTTCTGTAGAAATGTGAACGCCCCTTTAAGGTCCTTGGCGACTCGATCTTCCGGAAGTCCCCTCATCAGTTCATGTGCTTCTTCTGC
>JAHBUR010000063.1 GCA_019637975.1 Bacteroidota bacterium
TTGAGGGGTATCTTGTTCTTGGACCGAGAGCCTTGAATGACAGCGTAATGGAATACAGGTCGAAGGCGGCCGGCGATTTTCGTCTTATTAACAGACTTCAAGACAACCTGAGGAACATTCTTTCAGATCGGAGACTTCGCGAACGAGGAATCGACCCCGCAGTGATGAACGAACTGCGTGTTGCGCTCGACATCAAGACAGTGAAAGTGACGAAAGAAGGGGGGGAGGAAACGAGCTTCATGAAGACATTCTTCTCTGCATACGTGTTTTTGATGGCACTCTTCTTCTTGATACTCACCTCCGGTCAATTGCTTGTACGGAGTGTACTGGAAGAGAAATCGAACCGTATCATTGAAGTGCTTGTGTCGTCGTGCACGCCTTCCGAGTTGATGACGGGGAAAGTGCTGGGGTTGAGCGCGCTCGGGTTTACGCAGATCGGTTTTTGGGCGTTGATTGCCCTGGCGTCTACAGCGAAGTTCGGCACAGCGGCGTTTCCTCCGGCGAATCAGATGCTGTTAATGCTTGTATATTTTGTGCTCGGCTACCTGTTCTACTCGGCCATTTTTATCGCATTGGGAACGCCCGTAACAACGGAGCAGGAAGCGCAACAGATCAACGGTTATCTGGTCATGTTTCTGATTCTCCCGGTTGCCCTCGTTGTGCCGGTAATGCAGCAACCGAATGCCCTGTGGGTGAAAATCGTGACGTACATTCCCCTGATGACGCCGACGTTCATGGCGTTGCGGATTCCGATTCAAATGCCGGCATTGGTGGAAATTCTTGCAACAATCGCCATTATGATTGTTTCCATTTACTTCATGATGATTGTCGCAGGAAGAATATTCAGAGTCGCAATTCTCGCCACAGGTAAAAGAGCAAGCATTGGCGAGCTGGTCCGATGGGTAAAGGAAGGATAAGATGATGCAAAATTTGCTGAAGTCCGGACACATTGGTTTGTACTGCATTCTCACGCTGGTATTCTCTGTTCAAGAATCGAACAGTCAAACGGCAGCATCAGTTGTACGAACATTCGTTGATGCAATCAATTCGCACGACATTGACGCGATAGCGAACGTTATGACAAGCGATCATCTGTTTGCTGATGCACACGGCAACCGATTAGTAGGGAAAGAGAAGATGCGGGCGGCTTGGAATCTCTACTTCTCGTGGTTCCCGGACTATACTATCGAACTGCAATCGGTAATTGTGCAGAACGATACCGTCGCTGTCTTTGGCTTCGCCCAGGGGACGTTTCAACGTACTTCTTCTTCAGACAACAATAATCACTGGCGCCTTCCTGCAGCGTGGAAAGCGGTCGTGTCTCGCGGAAAGATGAGCGAGTGGCACGTCTTTGCCGATACGAAGGTTCCGTTCGACATCATGCAGCGGTTCATGCAAACATCCGTCCAATCGATGGAGCGGGCTACCGGTATCGGTGGTGTGTTCTTCAAATCCAAAGATCCGACAGCGCTGGTGAAATGGTACGACGAGCATCTCGGTACGAAGTTCGGCGATGCGCAGCACTACAGTTTCCGTTGGCGTGAACTCAACGACCGTGATTCGGTTGGCAGGACTGTGTTGGGTATTTTTGGTGAGGAGACGAAGTACTTTTTGCCGAGCGAGAAGCCCTTCATGCTCAATTTCCGAGTGAAGAATCTCGAAGCCCTCCTTGCAAAGTTGAGAAAGGAGAACGTCAGAGTTGAGGAGAAAGTGGAATCGTACGAATACGGAAAGTTCGGGTGGATACTTGACCCTGAAGGCAACAAAATTGAACTATGGGAGCCGATTGACGGCCCCTTGGAAAATGTAGAACCAACGAAATGAAAGAGATGAAGCGATGAAGAAAGATCTGCTGAACATGAAACAGATTGCCGTTCTGCTTGTTTTGCTTGCCGCATTTGGTTCGTCAAGCGCTCAAGTGATTCTGCCATCGAAACAAAGTACTAGTCTTAGGGAAAATGTGTTCGGGCTCGGGTTTTTTGGCGGAGCTTCCGGCGGAATCGGCCTCAGCTTCCGTCATCATTTGCCGTCGCCGCTCAGCTATCAGATCACCGGAGGAATCATCAAGCTCGACGGCAAGCTCCGCTCGGATATCGGCGCCGAGATACATTATGATTTGGCGCGGGGAAGCGGCACACGGTTTTTCGTGGCAGGTGGATTCGGGTACTACTATTCGGGAAGTGACGGCAACAACGAAATGAAATCGGCAACCCGCGGGGGTTTCGGGCTTGGCGGCGAATGGGTGATGAGCGGCGGGTTGCATTTTCTCGCGGAAGGTATGTTCACATTCTTCAGCGACGGGAATATCCTCCCGCTGCCACAGATTGGATTTTACTACTATTTCTACTAGTTGAAGTGTTGCGCGGTTTCTCTACGGTGTTGGGTCCTTTTCATTCAACACCAATGGGAGCGTGAGAGAGAAGGTGGCAATTCGTTGCTTCTCAACGGATTTTCTCATACCTTTATTCCGTTCAATCTGAACAGTTTCCACCATTCTTTGACACATCCGTGACTGTTGAATTAGTTCTGTTTTACCTTTTCGGCTCGGTTGCCGTCGGGACCGGGCTCGGTATGATTTTGCAACGCAATCCGCTTCTCAGTGCCTTACTACTCGTCGGAAACTTCTTCTGTATCGCCGCTTTGTACCTGTTGCTCCAGCAACAATTTCTTGCCGTTATTCAAATCGTGGTGTACACCGGTGCAATTATGGTGCTGGTTGTGTTTGTGATCATGTTGCTGAATCTTGCGGAAGATCATCCCCAACCCCAAAAACATTCTGTGTACTACTCCATTACTGTTGCTCTCGTGATCGGGTTCTTGGTGGAGTTGGTGTACATTCTGATGTTCAAAGACCGAACCCCGGCCGGATTTCACCCCGATGCGGGAAAATTAGGAACCGTTGAATCAATCGGCGATGCGCTGTTCAACAAATTTGTACTGCCGTTTGAAGTAGCTTCCGTCTTGCTGCTTGTGGCGGTTGTTGGCGCAGTGCTTCTTGCCAAAAAACGTCTCCCGTAATGCTTCGATGACCATGTCCCTTGACCTTCACATGTATCTTGGATTAAGTGCAATGCTGTTTTGCATCGGCGTTGCCGGCGTTCTGACGAGACGGAATGTTATCGTCGTGTTTATGTGTATCGAATTGATGTTGAACTCCGTGAACCTGTCGCTGGCGGCTTTTTCATCACATCTTGGAGACCCGACCGGACAAGTGCTGGTATTTCTCGTCATGGCTGTGGCGGCTGCAGAAGCTGCGGTGGGACTCGCAATTGTGATTGCAATGTTCCGCAACAAACAGACGGTGAACATCAACGATATCAATATCCTGAAATGGTGATATGCACCTCCGGATTTTGAAACTGAGAGCTTGATACTATGCCCTTTCAATTAATCAGTATTGCAGTTTTCCTTCCGTTCGCCGGATTCCTCATTAACGGATTGCTGGGTTCGAGAATCAAATCCGAAAAGGCAATCGGCCTCATCGGCAGTGGTACTGTTGGTATCAGTTTCGTAATTGCCTGCGCAATGTTCTTCGACATGCTCAGCTCGCCACCCGATGAACGTTCCCATATCGTTGAGATCTTCAAGTGGATTGCTGCAGGGTCGGTGAACGTGGGTTTGGCCTACCAAATCGACCAGTTGTCGATTCTCATGATGTTGATCGTGACCGGAGTCGGCTTCCTGATTCATATCTACTCCATCGGGTACATGCACGGCGACCCGGGCTTCTGGCGGTTCTTCGCGTATCTCAATCTTTTCATCTTCGCCATGCTCAACCTTATTATGGCGGATAATTTCCTGCTTCTGTTTTTGGGATGGGAGGGAGTGGGGCTCTGTTCGTATCTGCTGATCGGGTTCTGGTACGACAGGAAATTCGACAAGGGAACAACCGGTGATGCGGCAAAGAAGGCGTTCATCGTGAACCGCATTGGAGATTTCGGTTTCCTCATCGGCATGTTTTTGATTTTTGAGATGTTCGGGACCCTTGCGTTCAAGGATGTCTTCAATCAGGCCTCGACGCTCAGTGTCGGCAACACTACCGTTATGTGGATGACGCTGGCGTTGTTCCTTGGCGCCACAGGAAAGTCAGCCCAAATTCCTCTATTCGTCTGGCTGCCCGATGCCATGGCAGGCCCGACACCGGTCTCGGCCCTGATTCATGCTGCAACGATGGTTACCGCGGGAATTTACATGGTTGCCCGATGCGCAGTTCTGTTTGCGCTTGCGCCAACAACCTTGATGGTTGTAGCGGTTGTCGGGGCAACTACCGCCCTGTTTGCAGCAAGCATCGGACTTGTGCAAAACGACATCAAGAAAGTTCTCGCATACTCGACAGTCAGCCAACTCGGGTACATGTTCCTTGCGCTTGGAGTCGGGGCGTTTGCGGCAGGACTCTTCCATGTTCTCACGCATGCGTTTTTCAAAGCGTTGCTCTTTCTCGGCTCCGGCGCCGTTATTCACGCGATGCACGAGGAGCAAGATATCCAGAAAATGGGCGGACTGAAGAGCCATCTTCCCATAACGTATAAGACGTTTCTGGTCGGGACGATTGCGATCGCCGGAATTCCGCCGCTTGCCGGCTTCTTTAGTAAAGATGAGATTTTGTGGAAGGCATTTTCCGGCGGATACTGGCCTCTGTGGGTGATGGGATTGATCGGAGCAGGACTCACAGCTTTCTACATGTTCCGTCTCCTCTCGCTCACGTTCGACGGCAAACCGCGATGGGATCAGCACCACCTTCATCCGCATGAAGCGCCCAAAACGATGGCTATTCCCCTTATTGTGCTGGCGGGACTTTCAATCGTTGGCGGATTTGTCGGCATCCCCCACAGTCTCGGCGGCGGCAACGCTATCGAACAATGGCTCGACCCCGTCTTCGAAGCCGCAAACCGGAAGATGTTTCTTGCTCCACACGCCGTCGTGCCGCTTGAGTACGTGTTGATGATCGCGTCGGTTTTAGTTGCGTTGGGAGGGATTTGGCTGGCACGCACCTGGTATTTGAAGAATACCGAGATCCCTGAACAACTGGCAAGCCGCTATCGCGGAATGTACAATCTTCTCCTCAACAAATACAAAGTTGATGAAGTGTACGATGCAGTAATTGTGAATCCGATTCAAAAAATGTCGGAGATGTTTTTATGGAAGATTTTCGATGTGAAGATTATTGACGGCATTGTGAACGGCATCCCGAAATTGATCGGGGTGTTCAGCGGTGTAGCGCGTAAAATCCAGACGGGCGTTACGCAAAACTATGCGCTCGCATTTGTTCTTGGTGTTGTTCTCATCATCGGTTTTCTGATAACGAAATAGAAAGCAACTGAACGAAGACGCACGACAGCTGTTTCTTCGGTGACAAGTTTAGATTGAACTTATGAACGACCATCTCCTACTTTCGACAGTACTTTTCATTCCGCTGGCCGGTGCAATAACCATTGCCTTCCTTGGGAAGGAGTCGAAAAATCTCATAAAAATGCTTGGTATGGGATTCTCGCTTGCCGCATTTCTTGTTTCGGTGTATCTCTTTGTTGTCTTCGATGGATCGAATCCAAACATGCAATTTGTCGAATTCAATGAATGGATTCCGAGTCTGCACGTTTCGTACCATCTCGGCATTGACGGCATGTCGTTGTTGCTCGTTGTTTTGACAACATTTCTTACGCCGATTTCGCTTCTTGCGTCGTGGGAATCCGTGCAGAACAAGCTGAAGGGCTTCATCATCTCGATGCTGGTGTTGGAAGTGGGGACGCTGGGCGTGTTCATGGCGCTCGACATGTTCCTTTTCTATGTGTTCTGGGAAGCGATGTTGATCCCGATGTATTTCATTATCGGGATTTGGGGAGGACAAGAGCGGATCTATGCAGCAGTGAAGTTCTTCCTCTACACGATGTTCGGCAGCCTGTTGATGCTGGTTGCGATTCTGTGGCTCAGTTACTATGCAAGCGAGCAGCCGGGCGGCTATTTCACGACGAATTTGATGGAGTTGTACAAAGTTGCCCCTTCAATTCCGATGGATATCCAGACGTGGATGTTTCTCGCATTTGCCCTCAGCTTTTGTATCAAGGTTCCGCTGTTCCCGCTGCATACCTGGCTGCCCGATGCACACGTGCAGGCCCCGACTGCCGGCTCCGTGATTCTTGCGGGTGTACTCCTGAAGATGGGAACATACGGACTCATACGCTTCTGCATACCGTTGTTCCCATACGCAACGTTCGAGTTTATGCCGTATTTTGCAGGCCTCGCGGTGATCGGGATTATTTATGGCGCGCTTGTTTCCATTGTTCAGCCGGATATGAAGAAACTCGTTGCCTACTCGTCCGTATCGCATCTCGGATTTGTCGTGCTCGGCATCTTTGCCCTGAATCAGGAGGGGATGCAGGGAGGCATCATCCAGATGATCAATCATGGTTTGTCCACAGGCGCTCTCTTCTTGTTGGTAGGAATGATTTACGACCGAAGGCACACTCGTATGATAAAAGACTTCGGCGGCCTCGCGAAATCAATGCCGGTGTACGCTGCCTTCTTTATGATTGTCATGCTATCGTCAGTCGGATTGCCGGGATTGAACGGATTCGTTGGCGAGTTTCTGATTCTTCTCGGCGCATTCAAGTCGCAGCTTCTCGCCAACCGCTGGTTTGCAATTCTCGGTGCCACCGGTGTCGTACTCGCGGCCGTGTACTTGTTGTGGAGCTACCAGCGCATGTTCTTCGGTAAGCTTGAGAATCCTGAAAACCGGAATCTCAAGGACATGAATCTGCGCGAGTGGGTTGTGTTGGTCCCTGTTATTCTGTTCATCGTGTGGATCGGGATCTACCCGTCGACGTTCTTGAACAAGTCAGAAGCGTCAACAAAGCAACTCATCCAACAAATCCAAGATGCACGTCGCGGCGCCCAAGTCGGAACCGCGGAGCGTATCGCCCTTCCAGAGTCGCACACGATAGAATGAACCGCCTCCTTCGCAATGCTGCATCAATCGCTTTTCTGATTCCCCTCCTTGCAGCACCGGCTTTTGCAGAAGAAGCCGGGCATGTCACTTCGGTAAACCCATTGATGATTTTTCCATTTCTCATTCTGCTTCTTGCAATTGCCGTGATGCCGTTTATCAACAGGCATTGGTGGGAGCGCAACTACCCGTATGTCTCCGCCGTGCTTGCCGTTGTGACCATCGTGTATTATGTGTTTGGTATCGGGAATCCATCGAGGCTGGTCCATACCGGAATCGAGTACTTCAGTTTTATTGTGCTGATCGGTTCGTTGTTTGTGGTTGCAGGCGGCATTCACATCAAGATCAAGGGGAGATCGAAGCCCCTCTCCAACGTATTCCTCCTGTCGATCGGAGCGGTACTCTCGAACGTTGTCGGAACGACCGGGGCTTCTATGATCCTGATCCGGCCGTTCATTCGTGTCAACAAATATCGTATCAAACCGTACCACGTTGTCTTTTTCATTTTCATTGTAAGCAACATGGGGGGTGCGTTGACCCCGATCGGCGACCCCCCCTTGTTTCTCGGATATCTGAAGGGGATTCCGTTTTTCTGGATTGCGGAAACCATCTGGTACAAATGGGCTGTTGCGATGGTGGTTATTGTTGCCGTGTTCTACGTAGTCGACTATATTTCGTACCACAAACTTCCCGCGTCGGTCAGGCATGGATTGGAGGGCGAACATGAAGAAGGCGAGGTGAGTGGAGCGCAGAATGTGTTCTTCCTCGCTATTATTCTCATCTCCGTATTCATTACCAATCCGCCGTTTCTGCGCGAAGGGCTGATGATCCTTGCCGCCGCAGGATCGTATCTCACAACAAAACACGAGATTCACAAAAAGAACGACTTCAATTTTCATCCCATCAAAGAAGTGGCAGTATTATTCTTCGGCATTTTCGCAACGATGATTCCGGCGCTGGACTGGCTGTCACTGAACGCCTCTTCGCTCGGCATACACACCGCCGGGCAATTCTATTGGGTGACGGGATTTCTTTCAACATGTCTTGACAATGCGCCGACGTATCTTAACTTTCTCAGTGCAGCCATCGGCTTGTATGTATCGCCGGACGATGTCCGCCAGCTGATTGCGCTCGTGAAAACGCACGGGGCTGACATCTCACAGGTTACAGGTCCGCACGCAACCGAAATCAAGGCTGCATTTGCAATGCTTGTGAAGTACCATTACGACTTCGTCGAAGCCGGCGCAATCAGGCCGGACTACGCGAGCGCTGCATACCTGATCGCGAACTACAGCAAGCACGTGCAAGCGATTTCGCTCGGAGCGGTGTTCTTCGGAGCGTTCACGTATATCGGCAACGGGCCGAACTTCATGGTCAAGTCCATTGCCGAACAAACAGGAGTTCACTGCCCGACGTTCTTCGGTTTTGTGTTGAAATACTCGATTCCTGTTTTGTTGCCGGTCTTTGTGCTCGTGTGGCTCCTGTTCTTCCTCATGTAGTGGACCCGATTATCCAGTTTCACGCTTTTGTGCTGTTGACATGACTGATTCTCCCGGTACAACAATCAAGAAATTCGAAAAACGAGAACATCCGTGGCGCGGCGTTGTGGTGCAGGGCCTCGCGCTCATGTGCTTGTGGCTTGTCCTGAGCGGCCATCTTGATTTCTTTCACATTGCGGCCGGGGCAATCTGTGTCGGAATTGTATTGTTGTTGAATGCGAGAATCTCATCGGTCCAATTTTTTCAGGGGGATGTATCCGAGTGGGAACATCTCCGTTTTGAGCATCTGCTTCGTTTCCTTCCGTGGCTTGCCTGGGAAATAGTTGAAGGGAGCCTCCAGGTTGCCTCAGCCGTTCTCCATCCGAAAATGCCGATCGAACCTGCGTTGATTCGTTTCCGGGTGAATTTACCCATCGTCGGGGCAAAGGTATTGCTCGGCAACGTCATTACACTCACGCCGGGCACTGTTACGCTTTCCATCACAGAGGATGAATTTCTGATCCACGCCCTCCGCCGAAAATCAGCCTCAACGATTATCGACGGCACGATGCCGGGATGGATTGCACAGCTGTTCTATGACGAGGACGAGCAACTTGTTTCTTCCGTTGAGATAATCGAATCGAACAAGGACATGTGATGCAGGATGTCCTCATCTACATAACCAATCTGCTCGCAGTCATTATTATCATTCCGTTCTACAGGGTGTTGAAAGGGCCGACGGTATTCGACCGCGTTCTCGGCGTGGGGGCAATCGGCACGAAGACCCTCGTGTTGATTTGTTTGGTGGGATTTATTTACGGCAGACTTGAAATGTTCATTGATATTGCGCTTGCCTATGCCGTGCTGAACTTCATCAGCGTGTTGGCGATTGCGAAGTACTTCAAGAATTACCGCAAAGGTGCCTGATGGGAATGACGGAGATTATTGCCGTTCTTATGATTCTCGGGGGGGGGTTCTTTCTGCTTGTTGCCAGTATCGGGATTGTGCGCTTCCCGGATTTCTATACAAGGCTGCACGCGATGGGCAAGGGGGATACGCTCGGCATCATCCTCATTCTGCTCGGGCTGTGTGTCTATGAGGGATTCACGCTCAACAGCGCCAAGCTTCTTATCGCTCTTGTCTTCGTCGGCTTGACGAATCCTGTGGCCACACATGCCCTTGCAAGGGCGGCGTTGCGCTACGGATTGAAGCCCTTGTTGAAGTTGGATCAGAAAGATATGGAACCATCAACCACATCCAAGATCGATGCACTGGAAACTTGAACTCATTCTGCTGGTCATGCTGTTGCTGACAGCATTTATCTCGCTGAAGGTACGTGATCTTCTGGCGGCTGTCGTCATGCTCGGCGTCTTCAGTTTTGTTGTTGCGTTGCTGTTTGTCGTGATGGGAGCCGTTGATGTCGGTTTCACGGAGGCCGTTGTCGGCGCGGGCGTCACAACA
>JAHBUR010000064.1 GCA_019637975.1 Bacteroidota bacterium
ACCGGCAAATGGTACTACGGGACAGGCGAATTCACAGGCAACAGCGCAAGCGGCCAGGGGGCTGCCATTTATCAGGGCAATGGTATTTTCAAATCCACGAACGGCGGTGTGAACTGGACTCTCCTCGCGTCAACAGCAAGCGGCACACCCCAGACGTTCGACAATTTGTTTGATTTTGTGTGGAATGTTGCAACCGATCCCTCCAACACAACACAGGACGAGGTGTACGCTGCCACGTACGGCTCGATTCAGCGAAGCACAAACGGCGGCACCTCCTGGACTCCCGTGCTGGGCGGAGCAAGTCCGTATTCGTATGCAACGGATGTTGCCGTAACAACAACAGGCATTGTGTACGCCGCAGGAAGCAGTGGCTCGAACATGAGCGGGATGCGAAGATCCACCAACGGCACAACGTGGACGAATATCACGCCCGCAACCAACTTTCCGACCGTGTATGGAAGAATCACAATTGCCATTGCGCCTTCCAACGAGAACATCGTCTACTTCCTTCTGCAAGGCGCGAACAGCGGAACAGGCGTGGGCGGGCACCAACTCTGGCGATACGACGCTTCAACAGGGAACTGGATTAACCGCGGCGGCAACCTGCCCAACGAGGCAGGACTTGCAAACAATGGCGTCTTCTCTACGCAAGGGGGATACGACCAGATGGTCGTTGTACGGCCCAACGATCCGAATTTTGTGATTGTCGGCGGTGTGAATCTCTATCGCTCGACAGACGGCTTTGCGACGACACTGAACACCACAAGGATCGGAGGATATTCCGGTCCGACCACGTATGCTGATTATGGCAACCACCATGCCGACCAGCACGCCGGGATGTTTCTTCCGGGAAGTAATTCTGTTTTCTTATCAGCTCATGATGGCGGTTTGTCGCGTACCTCCGACATAACAACGATCTCCGTTGCATGGACACGACTGAACAACGGATATTTCACAACGCAATTCTACGCTGTCGGACTTGACAGGCGGGATCCGGGCAACGACATCGTACTCGGAGGCACACAGGATAACGGGACGTGGTTCACGAACAGCACAAGTCAGTTTGCCAATTGGGTCAAGGTACACAGCGGCGACGGCGGGTTCCTTGAACTTTCATGGCCGCGCGGATCATACTATCTGTCGTCTCAATATGGAACAACATATAGATATTTGTTGAACGACAACGGAGGCGGAACTACTACATTCTACTGGACGCGAGTCGATCCTGTTAATGATACGGGCTATTTGTTCATCACGCCGTTCGTTCTTGATCGGAACTTCACCAACCGCATGTATCTTGCAGGGAAGGATCGCATCAAACGGAATACGAACGTCACAGAAATTCCTATGGGCTCGAGCGCTCCGGCCACGCTGAATTGGAGTGACTTGACAAATACTATTCTGACAGGAAGGAAAATCAGCGCGCTGGAACATACACTCAACGCCCCCACGAATCGCCTCTATTACGGGACGACAAACGGGGAAATTTACAGGATTGACGCCCCTTCAACCGGTAACCCGACTCCCGTCAATATCTGGACGGGGAAAGGCTTGCCCGCGAACGCGTACGTTTCATGTCTTGCAGCAGACCCGTTTGACGGAGACCATGTTATTGCTGTGTTCTCAAACTACAGCGTTGTAAGTTTGTACAGGACGACAAATGGTGGTACAAATTGGGCGGCTATTGCAGGGAATCTTGAGCAGTTTGCCAGCGGAGCGGGTAACGGACCTTCCGTTCGTTGGGCGGAGATTGTGCGCGGTCGCTTCAACAACTACTATCTTGCCGGGACGAGCACGGGCTTGTACTCTACAGAATCTATTGACGGTATGGCAACCATTTGGGCGCAGGAAGGTTCGACCATTATCGGAAATGTCGTCGTTGATCATATCGACAGCCGCCAGCCCGATGGAGTTGTTATTGTTGGAACGCACGGTGCCGGCGTGTTCAGCGGACAGCATCCGTTGCCGTTGGATGTTGAGATGAGTGAGGGCGTTCCCCAACAGTTTGCGTTGCATCAGAACTATCCCAATCCCTTCAACCCATCAACAACCATAAGGTTCTCGATTCCAAGACAATCGCCCGTCAGCCTTTCGATTCATGATGTGCAAGGTCGGCTTGTGAGGCACCTTGTTGACGGACAGGCTCTCGCTGCAGGGACTCACAAAATGGTGTGGGATGGAACGGACAACTCAGGGGGAAGGGCTGCGAGCGGCATCTACTTTGCAAGAATGCAGGCCGGAGAATTCCGGTCCTCCGTGAAGATGGCATTGTTGAAATGATGAAAGGCGGGTGCGAGTGATATTTTAGTTGGCAAACTCAAGTCCGCAGGGAAGGAAAGCAAATTGTTGTCGTGCCGGGAGTGAAGCGGCATTTGCGCTGTGTGGCCACAAGTTCGTTGTGGAAGCCGGTTTTGTGCTGTTGCAGCTTGGTGGTACCTGTTTGCTCACGCACCGGGTACCACACCAGCACGGCCACTTCGCCGAATCCGGCACAATCCTCAAGTTGCCAGTAAGCATGCGGCGAGCAGAAATCTTCCATCAAATCATAGAACGCCGCCGTCATCAGGATGTATGAGTCCTCGGTGACCGAGTTCTTCAGAAGCCTGTGGGCGAAAATGACTTCGGGCCCGGCAATTTTCGTGAAGCTGCCGAGTTGCGAAACGACTGCATCGCCGTAATGAACAATGGCTTTGGCGCTTAACTCCGACGTGGCACAAACAGGGCAGCCGTTGGCCAGAAGTTCCTTCTGGCTGCTATGTACTTCTTCAAGGCAGCGGCGCATCTGATGCAGAACGGCACTCGCAGTTGCCCCGGTATTCTCTCCGTAGGCGTGAAACGTTACGGCGTCACCCGTCATCTCATGCAGAATCAAAGGGCTTCCCGCGGTTCTGACAATTCTCTCCAACAAATCAAGAATTATCCGCTCGGCGTGGACGAGATTGCCCTCGTGCCGTCGGAGGAAGTTCGTGTAGCCGCTGATGTCAACAATGGCGATGAACAGTTGTTTCGACTCCATTCTGCGACCCACTCTTTCTATGTCATATGCTCTTTTCATCTTCCTGATGCTCTCCATAAAATTAGGAACAAGACTGCGCCTTTTCGGGCGCAGTCTTGTTGTGAGAAATTTGCCCGATTACTTCCTGCTCTTGAAAGCGAACGGAATTTTCACCCAGCTCTTCACTGCATTGTCCTGCATCTTCGCAGGGGCATACTCGGCGTTGGTAACCGCCGTAATGACGGCATTGTTGAACACCGGGTGGTCCCCCTTCACGAGGTGAATATGTTTCGCCTTTCCGTCCTCACCCACCTGAACTTCGACAACCACTTCTCCCTCCATGCCGTAGAGACGGGCAAAGTCGGGGTAGACGGGCTTGTCGATGCGGACGATCTCCGCCGGCTTCATTGCCGGTGTTGCGTTGGCAACCACCGATTCGTTTCCGTTCACAGACGAAAGCGAAACGATGGACGATGCGAGTGTTGCGAGAAGGTAGTTCATGCGTGTTGCTCCTTTATGATGATTGTTGTTTGTGATGATTATGTGATTGTGTTGTGTTGATTGTGTGTTTAGAATATTCCCCGTGCAAGACAATAAGGGATGATGATATACACGATCGTATCCCTCACGAGATAGTACCCGCCAACGATCCAGAAGATTTTCCAACCGCGCTGCCTGATCAATTCCTTGAAGCCGCTTCGCTTCACGATTAGGATGCTGTCGATGATATAGAACCTGTAAAGACGGAACAGGATGTTCTGCTGAACCGCACTCCCGATATATGCCAGGGATTTCATGTCATGTTCTCCTTGTCGGTGGAGGCCCGGCTTACGCCGGCACCTCCTCCATGATCTCCGCTGTTGTCGGATCGATGATGGCCCTGACGACGTGAAGGCCGTTTACCGGGAACCCGCCCCGCCGTCCGTGCTCGCGAATCGCTTCCTGGTCCGGGGCAATGTGGATGCAGAAGATTCTGTCATCGGTCACGTAGCTCTGGATCCAGTGGTAGTTCACGATGCCCATGCTGTCCAGCGTGTTGCAGGATGTTTGCGAGATTGCCACGAGTTCCTTCGTTGAGAGTTGGCCCGCACCGGGTACTTTCCGTTCAATCAGGAATTTCGGCATTGATGTTTCTCCACTTCAATGATGAGTGATTCAGTTGACTGCTTCCTGTAACTGCTTGGCTTTGAACGACGGCACAAGCATCGGCACGTTGCGGCGATAGTTCTCGTACTTCGCCCCATGCTCGTCAACAAGGTCTTTTTCCTCAAGCTGAATCGCCACCAGAATGTATCCGGTTGTTGCAAGTGCGAACAGCAGGTGCGTGACCGTCATGGTCGGCGTTGCCCAGAACGTAAGAAACCAACCGACATACAGCGGGTGACGGACAAATTTGTACAGGCTCGGTGTCCGGAACTGCAGCCGGGTATATTCTTTGCCCCGAAGATAGAGCCAAACCTGGCGTAATCCGAAGAGATCGAAATGGTTGATTAGAAATGTGGAATAGAGAACAAGTGCCCATCCCAAACCGAACAGTGAATACAACACGAGCTGGCCAACCTGGTCTTCCACGTTCCACACCACTCCGCCCATCGGCTGCCAGTATGAGAAGAGCAGAATTAGCGCAACGCTGGAAAAGAGCACGTACGTGCTGCGTTCGGCCGGCTGAGGGACCAGCTTCGTCCACCAGCGTTTGAATGCGGGGCGCGCCATGACACTGTGCTGAATGGCGAACAAGCCGAGCAGAGCCGCATTGATCAGCAATGCTTGACCAAACGGAATCTCCGGCTCGCCGTCGATAGTCTTCGGAACGTAGAAATTGCCAATGAACCCTATGGCGTACAGGAACGTTCCGAAAAACACCGCATACGTGATCACGCCGTAAAGAAAGACTGCGATGCGTTTGAACATTGTTTGTACCTCCTATTTTGTTGATGATTGTTGGTATTTATTGACGGCCAGAACCGTCGTTAATGACGGTGCAAATATAGCTTCAGGAGGGTGGCGAAGTCTTTCCTGCGTGTTGCATTGTGTTGGACTTTTTCTTCAGAACAGAGGCGACTCGGAGTGAATTTTCTCCAAAATGGCACTGATTCGACGTTTTTTTGTCTGAATGCGGCAAATAGTTGACAAAATGTAGCAGAGAGGTGATAATTACCGATGGTCTACTTGGAAAGCCAGCCGCTTGGCACGTCTGAGTACTGGATCGCATCTCTACATTTCCTTCCCCCAACATGGGGGATAACATCTGTTTTCGAACCTCTCTATCTTGTCTGGCGTAAATGCAACCTATTGATCACTATTGGCTTTGCCATGAACAAAAGTACTGTCAGAGTCGCAATCATCGAGGATGACCCGGTGATCCGCAATTGGCTGGCTTCGGTGCTGGATTCTTCAGATGAGTTTGCCTGTGTGGGTCAGTACGGTGATTGTGAAACAGCATTGGCGCGCAATGTCAAAACCCCCCCGGATCTCGTACTCATGGATATCATCCTGCCCGGGAAATCGGGGATTGAGGGGACGCGCAAATTTAAACAGCAACATCCCGGCGTTGATGTCGTAATCCTGACGGTACAGGAAAACGACGAAATGGTGTTTCAGGCCCTGTGCGCTGGTGCGTCGGGCTACCTCACAAAGAACATCTCGCCCGCACGATTGATTGGTGCCCTAAAGGAGGTGCGTAATGGAGGGGCGCCCATGAGCACAAACATCGCCCGGATGGTTGTGGAGTCGTTCAGAAAGAACATCGAGTCTCCGTTGACGCAACGGGAAACGGAGGTTCTCCACCATCTCTCCAGAGGAAAAAGCTACACGATGATAGCGGACGAGTTGTTTATAGATGGCGAGACGGTGAGGTCCCACATCAAGAATATTTACAGGAAACTGGAAGTGAGTTCGAAGGCCGATGCGATTGCTAAAGCGATGAAGGAGAGGTTGATTTAGTTTTCGCAAAGCGACAAAAAGTTCTTCTACATCAAGGGAATGGATAACTACCCGCTATACCTGACAGTGGCCGCGGCTGCAATTCTCAGCCCGGGTCCCGGCGTCACGTTAACGCTGACGAATGCGTTGCGCTTCAGGCTGCTGGAGACCATGGCAGGAATTGCGGGAGTTGCCGTCGGAGCAATGGTGGTTGCGGCAATTTCTGCGTCGGGTGTCGGGCTGCTGCTGGCAACATCGTCTGTGGCGTTCGACGTCATGAAATACATCGGCGCCGCATATTTGATCTTTCTGGGTGTGAAGATGTGGCGTTCCACCGCAAAAGCGGCGACGGACACGGCTGAGAAGGCTTCGAGCGGGAGAGTCCGTTTTTTTGAAGGATTGTCGCTGCAGTTTTCCAACCCGAAGGCGATTTTCTTTTTCATTTCGATTTTTCCCCAATTCATCGGGGAGTCGCGCCCCTACGCTCTGCAGTTTACCGTCCTGGTCTTGCCGTACGGGTTGTTGGTAGTGCTGATTCATCTTGTCTACGCGCTGACAGCCAGCAGTACAAAACAATGGCTCTCTTCGCCGCTCGGCAGATCCATAGTGAACAAGCTCGGCGGCGCCGCCTTTATCGTCTTTGGCATCATGCTCGCCAATTCAAATCTGTAGGAGTTCGGGTTCTTGAGATTATTCTTGATTGTTACCGTCCAACTGTCTGTTCCGATCTCGTTGCTGGGCGGGTTCGAATCGTTCACCGTCGAGCACGGCCTTTCCCACAATACGATCAATGCGATTGCCCAGGATAGTGTGGGATATCTGTGGATTGCAACGCCGGACGGCGTAAGCAAGTACGACGGCTACTCATTCACGCAATATCGTCATGACTATTCCGACACGACAACACTGCCTGCCAATTTTGTAACCACGCTGTATGTGGACTCAAAAGGAAGAATATGGATCGGGACGTTCAGCGGACTCTGCCGTTACGAGCCCGCAACGGACGGATTCTCGCGTGTTCATTTCCCCACATCCGTCGCTGGAGAATTTCCCAATTACACCGTACATGCCGTTGTCGAAACACCCGACAGCACGATGCTGGTTGCAACAAGCCGCGGTCTGTTTCAGGCGGATTGGAAAACCTCGCGACTTACGCAACCTGACCTCCACGCGGGGCTTGCAGAGGTTGTGAAGAAATTCCCTGTCACGTCTCTTGTCGTGGAAGACAATGTCGCCTGGATCGGAACTGCCCGTTCGGGGTTGCTGGCTTTCGACTACAGGAAGGGAACATTCGCCCACATTCAGCACCAGCCTGCGGGGCAGCTTTCGGGGGCGTTCGTTACGTCTCTGAGAGTCGGGCGTTCTGCAAGCGGACAGAAAGTTCTCTGGGTTTTGACTGCCGATGGCGGCTGGGACGAAATGACTCTGCATGATGGAACCACCAAGGTGAAGCCGGTCGGTATCCGGGACCATCCGTTCCCTGTACGTGACTTCTCGATGTTGATGTACGATTCCCGCGGCATGGTGTGGATCGGCACGAGAGGGCATGGTGTTCTCGAAACTGCTGCCTCGGATGATGGGTTTCGGACTGCAGCCCATCATTACCATGTTCCGGGCGAGCATCGATCACTTACAGGGAATTTCGTGAATTCTCTCCTCGAAGATCGGTGGGGGAATATTTGGGTCGGAACGCACAACGGCCTCAACAAGTTCACACAACGGCAACGACATATCAAGCACCACAAGCCGCCCATCCCCACCGGAAAGGAGCAATACACTGATGCATTCCGAAATGTGACGGCGGCATTCTCCGATACGATAGGGAATATCTGGCTTGGAAACGCCGCGGGCCAGCTCTTCCGTTTCTTGCCCGGCGAAAGGAAAGGACGGGGATTCTTGCCCTCTCCCACCCCTGCGACCATGAGGGGTTTTGCCATCTTGTCAATTCATCAGATTGAAAGCGAGCCGGGCATTCTGTGGGTCGGTACACACGGTAAGGGGATTTTTCGATTCGATACGCGGAACGGCAAGTGGCGACAGTTCACATTCTCATCTTCACAGGAAAGCAATCTGCTCTCCGATCAAGTGAATGCCATTGCCGACGACGGCACCGGCACACTCTGGATTGGAACAAACGCCGGCATGTATTCTCTGGACGCTCGCTCGGGAAGAATCGTCCGCTATCTCCGGAACAACAGTCCTCCCTCCTCCAGGGACTCCTCCCAGCTTCTTTCCAATGCTGTCTGGGCAATATTGAAAGACCGTACAGCATCGAGGCCGACGCTCTGGATCGGGACCATTGGCGGTTGGATGAGCAGGTTCGATGTCGAGTCAAGGACGTTCAAGCACTTTGCAGACTCGACAGTTCCTGCGTTGAATAACAGATCGATCACGACTTTGTTCCAGGATTCCGCCGGAGTTCTCTGGATAGGATCGTACAGTGGAGGGCTCAAGAGACTTGACCCGACACGGAGGTGGATCGACGACTTCACGATGAGAGAGGGGCTGCCCAACAACATGATTCAAGGAATCACGCAGGATGCACGGGGGATGCTGTGGCTGAGCACAAACAATGGCGTCTGCCGGTTCGACCCTACAACCGGAAGTGTCCTCCCTCTCGATGTCAGTGATGGCCTGCAGGGGACACAATTCAATCGCGGCGTTGCATTAAAGGATCGGGAGGGGTGCATTCTTTTCGGGGGAACAAACGGGATCAACCGGTTTCACCCGGACAGCATCGGTATGCAACGCACACCGCCCACCGTCGTTCTTTCGGGATTCTCGGTGCTGGGAGAGCCGCGAAGCATTACTTCACGCGAGGTCGTCCTCGACTTTTCCGAGACCTTTCTGACATTCGAGTTTGTCGCGCTCGATCTCACCAAACCGCGCAAGAATACGTATGCGTACCGGCTGGACGGGGTCGACAAGAATTGGGTTCACGCGGGAAGCCGCCGCAATGCTACCTACGCGCATCTTGTTCCCGGCAGTTACACGTTCCGCGTCAAAGCTTCCAATGGCGATGGAGTCGAGGATGAAAAAGGACTTGCACTTGCCATCCACATCCGGCCGCCGTTCTGGCAAACGTGGTGGTTTCTCTCCGGATGCATCGTCGTGATAACCGGGCTGACTGTTCTTTCGTATCGAATCAGAATGAAGAGCCTTATCCGCAGAGAGTTGGAGATAGAACGGATCAGAGAAGAAGAGAGGGAAAATGTACGCATCAAAACAGCCCGCGATTTCCATGACGAGATGGGGCACCGGCTCACGCGCATCAACATGCTTTCCGAGACGGCAAGCCGGAAACTCCTGCAGTCCCCAACCGAGGTCAAGGACTTGCTGGATGCAATACGAGACAATGCCAACCATCTCTTCAACGGTACGCGGGATTTCATCTGGTCACTGGATGCGCGGAACGATTCACTGTTCGATCTTGCCGCCCGGCTCAAGGACTTCGGCGACGATTTATTTTATAAAACAGGCATCGCTTTCCAGGCGCACGGGATTGCGGAAGAGTTCCACAACATCCGCCTTCCGATGGAAGTCCGGCGGCAGTTGATGCTCATATTCAAGGAAGCTCTTACGAATTCTGTAAGACACGCGAAAGCTCGGCGCGTCAGGCTTGATTTCACACTCACCGATCAGGCGATTTCCATAACGCTATCGGATGATGGCGTTGGGTTCAACCACAAGCAGGACAGGCCCGGAACAGGGTTGTCCGGCATGCGGGCACGCG
>JAHBUR010000065.1 GCA_019637975.1 Bacteroidota bacterium
TTCGTGCACGGAAATCCAATTCCCCCCAATTCCGATTTGACGCTCAAGCTGCGACAGGTTCACGTCCGCTTCAACGGGCTGTCCTTCGTGCCATTGCGAACCCCACGCAAGGGCAAGCATTCCCGACGGCATTGATTGAGCGAGAGGATTGCGGCCGAGAAACCGCCGTGCGGGCGACCCCGCAAGCGGATTGGAGTTGTGGCGGAATGTGATGATTCCGTTACTCTCATTCAGAATTTCAAACGAGAACTGCGTCGGCTGATTTCCCCACGTGTTGCTGTTGGGATTGCTGTAAGGGGAGAAGACGGGATTGAATACATTGAATGAACCTCTGAAATACTCGCCCGCGGGAAAATTTCCGCATTGGAGATATCCGGAAGGATCAAGAAATGCTTGCAGCCAGTTGATGGCGCTTGCCTGGTTTGGAATTTGATCGCGATGCGACAGACCCGCCGGGAAAGGCGCTTCCTTTCGAAATACCGGTAGTGACCGGCTGAAGCACAGAGTGGAGCTTGAGGGATTCTGCCAGCGCCAGCCTCCATCCGCCGGCTTGATTCTGAAGTTGTCCATTTCCGAGTAGATGCTCTCCTGGTGGAGAATCCAAATACCTTTGTCGTTCGGGTTCAACGTCACGTCGTCAAAAGGCGACAGCAGTTGATGATTCTCAAGATAGAAATACTCGAAAGGTTCCCCGTTGTGCGGATGATACTTGAACGCTGCGCCGGTCGTCAGGAAATCCGGTAGTGCCACATTCTGGTCGGGAGGAATTTCGGGAACAGTGATCCAGCCAAGCCGCTCGCGCTCGTACGCGTTGACACACGATGCGACCCGCTGATTGCTGCAGAGCATCCCCCAATATGCTCGCTTTCCGCTCAAGAGATCGCCGTTGTACGGATGCATCTTGCCAAGCAGCCAGTGCCCGACTTCGTGCACCATTGTCTGCATGACTTTTCGTGGCGAATCACCATAGATGTATTGAACCGTCACACCCGAACCGAGAGGGTAGGGAAGATATGCAGGATATCCGGTCTCGATGCGTTTGCCATCAACGGTGAAACCTCCCCAATTGTAGCCCAGCGACGCTTCGCCGAGGTACTCGAACATGTTCGTCCGCCATACCATGATGATCATATCGACTATTCCATCCGGAGCGTTCACATGATGGTAGTCCGACGTCTTTGTCCAATGATCATACTGCGTGAAATCAACAACAGGGTCAACTTGTTCTTGCAGCAGGTGTCTGTTTGCCCGTCCGTATGCGCCGTCGCGATATTCTTCTTGTGAATGTGTTGACTCTATCCAGATGGCCTCACCCACAAAGTTGAACTGACCGAGGGACATTTGACGGAAGTAATTGGTCAGA
This sequence comes from Bacteroidota bacterium, assembly GCA_019637975.1. Lineage (NCBI taxonomy): Bacteria > Pseudomonadati > Bacteroidota > Bacteroidota bacterium. The sequence goes on from JAHBUR010000065.1 coordinate 1,364, forward strand.
TTGAATGGCGAGGTTGAATGCGTGCTTGTATCGGGATCGATGAATTCCTGCATGAACTGCGGCGGCTGGTGCTGCGGCCAGTAGGGGTGGGACGTGTTGTCATCGAAGAAACTGGCAAACACAATCAGCGCCCGAACAGTCCCTCTTGCCGTCATATAAATGCCGCCTGTGTCCAAAATGGCAGCAGCGCTGGCAGGATCTGAGGAAGGAGCGCAGAATTTCGGCATCGCCTCCTGTGCAGAGCCTTCAGCGATGACAGTTATTGTGAGAACCAGAAAAACCGCTATGTGTTGCCGTACCTTCATCAGATCGAATATGCAAAACAGTTGCATTGAAAAGCAAAGGCAGGCAACATGTCGCTGCCTGCCTTTGTGTTTCTGTGGCAAAGAAAATCAGCCTACATTACTTCATCATGATCATCTTCTTCGTGGTCACGAAGTTGCCGGCTTTCAAACGATAGAGATACATACCGCTGGCAACTTTGGAACCGTTGTCATTGGTTCCATCCCATGTCGCCTCGGCGTTGCCTGAGCGAAGTGTCTGATCGACGATCGTTTTCACCAAAGCGCCGGTAACGTCATACACCTGCAATGTTACGTGTTCATCTTTCGGCAGCGAGAAGCGAATGTTTGTTGTCGGGTTGAAGGGATTCGGGTAGTTCTGGCCGAGTGAGAATTCCTGCGCAATACCCGGGAGTTCCTTCACGGAATTCGTCAACGGTGTCCAACCCAACGCCTGATAGAGCAGGCGAACGGCGTACTTCGTGTTGTGTATGCCCAAACTTCCATCGTACAATACGAACTTATACGCCCAGATGCCGCGTATCAAATCAAGGCGATTGTGAATCATTGCCGAGTCTGCCGCATTCACCGTGCCGCCACCGATCACTTCACCGTTTCGTTGCGGCAGGATGGCTTTCAATTGGGTAAGCAGCCCTTGGACTTCGGTTTGCACGCCTTCGATGACGCCGTTGCGATCGAAATCGTAGAATGCACGGATATCATTGAAGTCTTCGATATGGCCGTGGCAGCTCTTGCAGGCGTCCGTAGGTTTGTACACGTTGCCCGCAAAGATTGTGTCCGTCATGCTGAATGAGTGGTTCGACAGTAAATTGTTCGAGCCGTCAAGTCTGTTCTTGCGTTTCTGCATGTGGCAGCTCGTGCATCCGCCCTCGAGTCCTCCGTGCGTATTGAGACCCAAAAAGTCTGATTCCACTTGAGATCCGTTCGAGCCGTACAGCATGTCTGCTTGTGTGTTGTAGTGAGCATAGAAGCGAGCGTTGAACCCGTAGTAGGGCGGTTGATTCGCTTTGATCCGAACGTTAATGCTATATCGTGAGGAGTGGCAATGTGCGCACAACATGCCGGGATTGTTGTTGAACGATTCCGGTATGCGGTAGCCATTACGCAGCGAATCCAATCTCACTGAACGGAGTTGATACGGATTGTTGTTGCCGTGCGGGTCATGGCAAGCCTGGCAACTGATGGAAGTTCCCGCATCGCGGCTCAGTACCCACTTTGCCGCAATGCCGATAGTATCATAGCTCGCCGGGGCGTTTCTCGTGTAGTAGAGAAATCCCGCGCCTGTGTGGCACGGCTGGCAATTTGCGCGTCCGCCTTCGGCTGCACCGCCGTAGTGGAGCTGCGAGTGACCAGATTGCTCGAAGTACGTGCCGATACTGTGGCGGCGCGAACCGTCGTGGCAAACATTACAGACATCTGCTTTGATGGAAAGACCGGCCTTCTTCGGATCGGCCGTCAGTTTGTGGTCCACCATCGGGCCGTGGCACGATTCGCAGCCGACATTGGCGTGAGTCTTCTGCGTCGCAGTCAGCATGTTCCAGCGGCTGGTGTCGTTCTGGTTGATGAGATAGTAGTTGCCGTATCGCGGGAGGCCGGCGTACCATGATGTATCCCATCCGGTTTGCTTTACCTGATATCCGAAGTTGTTATTGTTGGCATTCGGATCCCAGCCGTTGGTGTGGCACTTGATGCACGAGGGTGAATATTGTCCTTGTCCCCGCGAAACATCCGAATTGCCTGTAATGCCCTTATTGAACAGCGTGGCATGTTTTGAAGCCTGCCAGTTCGTTTTGATGGTTGCCGCGTTCGGGTGACAGAAGCAGCCGCCCTGCGGATCCGTGGAAACGCCCCAGTAGGTCGTGGCAAACACGGTATCTTGTGCGCTCAACGCCCCGATAGTTGCTCTGACAACATACTCGCCGCCGACATCCACCTTGATGCTGTTGATGAGGCTTCCGGTGGCGCTGTCGAGCGTTGCCGTTGATGTTGCCGGCTTTGCGAGAATTGTCCACACAGGACTTGCCCCGGCGCCCGAACCTGCGCTATCAACCTGGAAATATACGCGTGACTGTACACCCACCGCCCTTAAACCTGTCGAGATATTCCAAGCCGGGGCAGTCGCACCCGGAACAGGGGCAGTAAGGCTGTTCAGCGACCTTCCGATTGTGTTTACCTTTATTGTCTGCGCGGCAACGTCGGCCAACATTGCCACCAGTATGCTTATGACAAGCACTGCCAGGCAGAGGGTAACAATTCGTTTCATGATGTGAGAATCCTTTCAATGAATTGATGTAGTCTTGGTCCGCTGGATGCGGGACCGTCGGAAAGAACAAGTGAGGCGTTTTACAACAACTTTGCTCTTATCATAGAGCCAATACTCGTGCCAACGGGAGGTGTGGCAATTGCATCACTGGTGGAGTCGTCAAGCAGGTAACAGTTGCACAATCATCCCAATCTGAGAAATGTGACAAGATTGGTCATGTTTCGGGAGGAGAACCGGTCGAAATTCTGTGATTCCAGCTTATTAGAATTGGGAACGTGTTTGCAGAATTGAGAAACGTTGAGAATCTACACACCGGAAAACAGCGGAATCCGGAAGGGATCTCCAGCATTTCACGTCCCAAGGGATCTTTCCGCTTGTTGCGACAGGCACTTTCACTTTTTTCACATGCCGTGAATCGCTATATTCAAAAGCCGTTCTTATCTCTATATCCCCCATAGCAACGAGACGCATGCGATTCCACTCCATCAGCAAGTATCTCCACTCCGCCGACATGCTGTTCATCGGGTTCAATCTCATTCTCTCCTGCATCAACATTGTGTTTGCCGACCGGATACCGTATTGGTGGCTGATTGTGCTGAGCAATTTCGCCGGTTCCACCATTATCTGCATCATCGCCTATGCGCGCCATACTACCGGCTGGAAGCCGCTTCGGCTGCTGCATGATTGGTATGTGCCGGTTGCTACATTCTTCTCATACAAAGCCCTGTATTTCATGATCAAGCCGATTCACGGCGGCAGGGACTATGATGATGTGCTGATGGCAATCGATCTCTGGCTATTTGGCGTAAACCCGACTGAATGGATTATGCAGTTCGCAACACCGTGGCTTACCGAAATTCTCCAGATTGCGTACACGCTGTTCTACTTTCTGTTTTTAATTCTGGGCTACGAATTCTACCGCAGGCACAATCTTGATCTCTTTCACTACTTCATGTTTACGTGTGTGTACGGGTTCTTTCTCTCGTATCTCGGCTATTTTTTGCTCCCTGCAGTCGGGCCCCGGTTTACGCTGCACGATTTTGCGGCGCTCGATGCGGAACTTCCTGGCCTTTTCTTCACCGAATCATTCCGTTGGTTTGTGAATGCAGGCGGCTCAATCCCCACAGGCGTGCCGAACGAAATCGCCATCACGCTTACACAACGGGATGTCTTCCCCAGCGGGCACACAATGATGACGATTGTGTTGATGTATCTGAGCGGCAAGTACGGGGCCCAATCGCGCTACTTCACGTATGTCGTGGGGACACTGCTCATTGTTGCAACAGTGTACCATCGCTACCACTACGTTATTGATTTGATAGCAGGGGCGGTATTTGCTCTCTTCTGCATCATAACATCCGCAAGACTTTACATCTTCCTGAAACGCCGGTACCAGACAATGGAAAGCAAGTTTCCGGAGAGCTTGATCAAGTAAGTCAGGACTTATAGGGGGAGGTTGAATAATGAATGTTTCTTCATCTTGACCGCGTTGCTTCTTTTCGGGTGATTGCTTATTTTATTCACCCGTTTATCCACCAGAATCGTATTCTTTTGACAGGTATCCAGATGTACGCAGTCGTTGATATTGCCGGAAAACAGTTCAAAGTTGCCCCAAATGACAAGTTGCATGTCCCGACCCTCAAGGCGGACAAGGGCGCAACCATTTCGTTCGACAAAGTGTTGCTGCTTGCAGGCGACAAGGAAGTCAGCATCGGAAATCCGACAGTATCCGGCGCAAGTGTTGAGGCAACAGTACTCGACCACATGAAGGATGACAAGGTTGTCGTGTTCAAGAAGAAGAAACGCAAAGGATACCGCGTGAAGCGCGGGCATCGGCAGGCGTACACGCAGGTTCAGATTACAAAAATCGGGAAGTAGTCATGGCACACAAAAAAGGTCTCGGCAGTACCCGCAACGGACGCGACAGCAATGCGCAGCGTCTTGGTGTGAAACGATTCGGTGGTGAAATGGTAACCGCCGGAAGCATAATCGTCCGGCAACGCGGCACGGCATTCCGTCCGGGTACCAACGTCGGCATCGGCAGCGACGATACACTGTACGCCCTCTCCGACGGGGTCGTGAATTTCAAGAAGTACAGCAAAGCGAAGAAAGTTGTCAGCATTCTTCCGAAGGTTACAGCCTGAGTTGTTGATATGAATCCCGCCCGAAAGGCGGGATTGTTTTTTCGCGCCCTCCGTTCTTTCCAATCCTAAAATTACTTTCTCATTTAGTTCACTCTCAGAACAAACAATGGAGATACTACCATGAAGATTACAGTTATCGGTGCCGGTAACGTTGGCGCGACCTGCGCGCAGCGTCTTGTTGACAAGGAATTGGCAAACGAAGTTGTGTTGGTGGATGTGATCGAAGGCGTGCCGCAGGGCAAAGGCCTCGATATGTTTGAGGCAACTCCCGTCGAAAAGACGGACGTGAAGGTTGTCGGAACGAACGGCTACGACGAAACGGCAAACTCCGACATTATCATTCTCACCGCCGGTATTGCCCGTAAACCGGGCATGAGCCGCGATGACTTGATGAACACAAACAGCGCAATCGTGAAAAGCTGCACGGAGCAAGCCGTCGCGAAGTCGCCGAAGTCGATCATTATCGTCGTTTCCAACCCTCTCGATGTGATGACCTACGTAGCGTGGAAGGTGAGCGGATTCGAAAAGCATCGCGTGATCGGCATGGCCGGAGTTCTCGATGCGGCGCGCTTCCGCAGTTTTATCGCGATGGAGCTGAATGTTTCCGTTGAAGATGTAAATGCCTTCGTGCTCGGCGGCCACGGCGATTCGATGGTTCCGCTGCCGCGTTACTCGACTGTTGCCGGCATTCCGATTACCGAACTGATGAACAAAGAAACGCTCGACCGGCTCGTCACCCGCACGCGCAACGGCGGAATCGAAATCGTTAACTACCTCAAAACCGGCAGCGCGTACTATGCGCCTTCATCTTCGGCGGTGTTGATGGCGGAATCGATTGTGAAGAACAAGAGGAGAATTCTTCCCTGTGCCGTGTATCTGCAGGGCGAGTACGGAATAAACGACAACTTCGTCGGCGTGCCGGTGAAGTTGGGCAGCAAAGGAATCGAAGAGATCATTCAGATAAAGCTGACGGCGGATGAACAAGCGGCTCTCAACAAATCCGCGGAAGAAGTGAAGTCGCAAATCGCAAAGCTGAAGTTGTAAGCGGGTTGCGTGTTTGACGCGCTATGTTTCGGGGTTTCGGCAAACGGCTGAAACCCCGTTTTCTTTTGATTATATTTGTAGAGAAATCATTTTTTCAAACAGCAGAATTCAGTTTTCAATTGCGGCGCCTCGTTTTCATTCTCCTTCTTTTGGTCGGCACGCTCTCTTGTCGTGAGGAGCTTCCGGTAACCGGCAGTAATACAACTCCGTTCTCCTTCCGGCTCACTCCCGGCATGTGGTTCAGCTTTGACAACTGGAAGCTCGACAACTTCGGACAGCGGATTGCGCGATCATACTTCAGAAATACCTGGACTGTTGCCGATACGGGAAGAGCTTTAAACGGAAGGATGGCGGTTACGGTGGTTATTGACAGCACATTTGATACAACGGGAGTATTTGCCCGGAGAGATTCCCTGCTATACTCAACCGACCCCAACGGCGATGTGTATCAATGGGGCTTTCTGCACTCGCTCATTGCGGAACGTGAGACGCTCCAACTCACGCCCCAGTGGGATAGAATCGCCGCATTCTCGCAGCCTCTTGGAAGTTCATGGGTTATCGCTACGCTCGACACGAGCATAGGCGCGCCGCAAACAGAGAATGTGCGGGGAAGGATAGGAACTTCGAGCGGATACGTCGGGCCTATACTGATTGACGGCGAAGAGAGGACGATTCTTTCTTACAGAGTCGAGATAACGAAACCGCGGATGTACTACTCGTTCTGGATAACCGACACACCCGCTTCTGTTGCGCGGGCGCTGGACGATTCCGACGTTTTGCGAAATGCGGAACTGAGAGAGTTGAAGGCTATTCGCAGCCGCCCGCAGTTATAGCGATCCCGACACATGAGCCATTACATGCGGCCCGATGAACGCGCTCGCCCTATACAAGCCCAGTCCGACCGCTACCCTTCCGGGCAGCAGCCATTCGGCGCCGCCACCATAGAGAACTACCGGAGCGGGAATGGTCGGGCTTGCACCGATACCTCCCTGGAAGTACATGTTCAAGTTGTCAACAGGCCTGATCCTGACTCGTAGTGAGGTCGAGATTATTGCTATGCTGCGAGCGCTTGAGCCCTCCCGATTGCGTACTACATGGCCTTCAAATGGAAACGAGAGAACATCCTTCGTTCGATACTCATAGTTGATGCCGAATGCCCACCGTTCACTGATGGGTCCTCCGCTCGCCATGAATCCTGCTTTCACGCCGAACCAGGAACCCGCATCGTTCAGGTTTAGCTTGCGGGAGAACGTTTCGCTCCGTCCAACCGTGTCCGATGAATCATCGGAGGTTAGCTTCGACGCGCATCGATAGTTGCCGCCTGACATGGCCTGTTGGAACAACACAAACAGGGTTAACACGAGAAGCTTCATGTTCTTCTTCTTCATTTTCATCTCTCATTGCAGAACATTCAAAAAGAAGTGCCGATGCTGACTCCGGCATATGGCCGGAACTTCTGAGTTGCAGGATCGAAAAACGGCGTTGCAGAAACCCGAACCGTTACTCCCCCCTCACATGGCTGAAATCTCAATCCGACTGTGGAGGAAAAAAGCAGCGAGTTCTCC
>JAHBUR010000066.1 GCA_019637975.1 Bacteroidota bacterium
GCACAATACCGAGAACGGAATTCAGTTCATCAACGGTGCCGTACGCTTCGATGCGTAGTGCATCTTTGGGAACGCGCTGCCCGCCGAAAAGCGACGTATCGCCTTTGTCGCCGGTCTTGGTGTAGATTTTCATTGCAGGAAATCTCGGAACATGTGTGAGAATTTAGGCATTCATGCACTGACAAGCAACGAGCCGGTGTTCATGAATTGATCCCCAAAAACAATCTCAACTGAACAACGCCTCCACGTCTTCCTTCGTCAGTGTTTTCATGAAGCCGCTATCCGTGGTGATGATACTCGTTACAAGGGCTTTCTTCTTTTCCTGCAGAGCAAGTATCTTCTCCTCAACACTCTCACGCGTAATCAGTTTGTAGGAGAATACTTGCTTTGTCTGACCGATACGATGCGTTCGGTCGGTTGCCTGCATCTCGACCGCGGGGTTCCACCAGGGATCGTAGTGGATAACGTAATCGGCAGCGGTCAAATTCAACCCCGTACCTCCCGCTTTCAGGCTGATGAGAAACAGCCTCACGTTGTCATCCGACTGGAATCTCTCCACCCGTTCCTTGCGGTTCGTCGTACTGCCGTCGAGGTACTCGTACACAATTGAGTTCTTCTCACAATACCCACGCAACACGGTCAACATTTTCACGAATTGCGAAAAGACCAGCACCTTGTGTTCTTCGGCGAGAATATCCTCAAGCATTTCATTGAACACATCGAACTTCCCCGATGTTCCTCCGTAACCGACATCGACGAGAAGCGGATGGCAACACACCTGCCGCAATCGCATTAATCCTTCCAGCACCTTCATCCTGCTTTTCTGAAAACCGATCGTCTCTATGCTGTTCAGAATCGATTCACGGTAGTAGTGACGCCAATAGTCATAGTGACGCTTCTGCTCGGGATCCATTTCGCAATACACAACCGACTCGACTTTCGGAGGGAGTTCGGTTGCAACAAGATCCTTCGTTCGCCGAAGTATGAACGGGAATATCATCTGTTTCAAGGCAGCCGAAGCCTGTTCGTCGGCATACTTCTCGATCGGCTTTGCAAAGTGTTCGGTGAATATCCGTTCCGAACCCAACATCCCGGGATTGAGGAAGGCAAATTGCGACCAAAGTTCGTTCAGATTGTTTTCAACGGGAGTTCCTGAAAGGGCCAACCTGTGACGTGCGTTCAGCGCCCGCGTTGCCTGCGCGTTGATCGAAACCGGGTTCTTGATATTCTGGGATTCGTCAAGAACAACATACAGAAACTTCTTCTGCTTCAATACGTCAACATCACGTCTGAGAATACCGTAGCTTGTGACAATCACGTGATACTTGCCAAACGACTCAAGATGCTGTTTGCGTTCGGACCCTGTGTAGAGCAGGATACGAAGTTGAGGCGTGAACCGTTCTATCTCCTTCTGCCAATTGAACAGCGGAGATGTGGGTACAACGACCAAACTGGGCAGACTCTCTCCGTTTTCATACACATGCTGCAACAAAGCAAGTGTCTGCACCGTCTTGCCAAGCCCCATGTCATCGGCGAGAATACCGCCGACGCCGAACTCCCTCAAGAAATGCAGCCAATCGAACCCCGCCTTTTGATATGGCCTCAACTCGCCTTGAAACGATGCCGGTAGGCGGTACTGGCTAATTGACGTGAAAGCCTGCAGGCGTTGCCGCAATACATCGAATTGTTCGTCGCTTTCAAATTCATCTGCTCCTTCGGAAAGTTCACCCAGCAGGCCGATATGTGTTCGGGAGAGCTTCAGCAGATTGTCTCCTGCGGCCCCCAGCGCGACTGCCCGTCCGAATTTCTTGACCCATTGCTCCGGCAATACACCAAACGTACCGTCATCGAGCTTGACGAACTGCTCATTTTTTCGGATCGCCTCTACAAACGCTTGAAATGACACTGAACTCTTCTCAAATGTCACATCCACATTGAGATCGAACCAATCGATTCCCGATGAAACACGAATGCCGACTTTTGGCCGGTCGTACCGCAGACGATGCTTTTTCAGGTTCTCTTGACCGAACACTTCGAACCCGTCCCGCGCAAAAACCGGAAGCTTCCTGAAGAGCCACTCGAGCGGATCAATGACCGGAACGTAGTGCTTCGTCCCGTCTTGACGAACATAAGGCGCAAGAGACGATTCCATCAGTTTCCTGTGGAGAAGCGATTCCTTCTCGGCGTTTCTCTGCACATACACGAAAGTTCCACCCTCCACCAGCAATTCCTGAGCTGACACGTTTTGATCGCCGGTGTCCCCCTGATTTTCGTTGACCTCAACCGTGCTGTACAAAAAGCGCAATTGAACATTCAGCTTGTCGTTGTACTCACTCATGTAGAGCCGGGCAATTGGATCAGCTTCAATTGTTTTGATCGAGGAGAGTTCGGAACGTACTCTGAACCGTTTCACTAATCGGGGAAGGACATCTTCCATAAACTCTTCATTGTCCGCCGGAGGAACAACCACCTTGCCACTGAGTTTCTGCATCGCAAGGAAACCTGCGGCATTTGTGCCGCCAAGCCTTACTACGTTATTTCCGAAGAGAATCCACAGAGTATCGATTGAGAGTATCTCTGCATCGTCAGGAAAGGGGTGAATCCTCCCCTTCCATTCCACCTCCGGTTCAAGCACAATGCTGCCGTCATTTGTCTCGCTGACACTCAAGTTCAGCCGGGCCGCTTCACCGCTTACATGAAGCCGCCGGAACGTGTAGTGATTCTGATGGGCAAAATAGAGTTCTTTGTTCGTAAGCAGGCCGAGAACATCTCCCATGAGCATGTCGTTCATCGACCACAAGTGATCGTCCTCCAACTGTTCCGAATGAACCACCGATGTCTCATCGGGGACTGTGCTGGAGAATTCTTTTGTGAGGCGCTCCAGAATCAACCGGTCGATGGAATCGAAATGCCTGTCGCCGAACAGATCGTATCTTCGGAGCAACGTTGCCTGCCCGTCGTGCCCCTCCTTGGTCAGCTTAAGCTTGACCGGATGCAGTGAACGACGCCTGCCGCTTATCTTAAGACTGTACACCAACCGCCAAGCCCCGTCCGGTTGTTCTTCCCCGGGTTCACTTGCAGATGGCGTCAGGAGCGGACGTACTGTCTGAACCCAGTTCGTGGCGCGTTCTTCCCGCTTCTTCCGTTCAAGCTGACGGGGGTGATACTCGAGTTTTGCATTTCGGTACATTGCGGCAAGCAGTGTTGCCACGATGTGTTTGCACTTGCCTTCCCGCTGAAAGGGACACGTGCAACTCGCATCATATCCGGCAGCATCATAGTGAATTTCAACTGCATAGATATCGGAACCATCAATTGTTGCGCGGATGTGGTTGTCGCCAATCTGTTCGAGATGAACGCGCCCGTCGTGAAAGTAGGCCCGGCCACGAGCAACAGTCCCCGGTTCAGCGATGCTGTCAATCAGTGTGAGAGAAATATCCATGTGAACGCAAAAAAACGAATTGATCGTTGTTTCTTGTGCAATCCGAAAAACGAACGCCACCCCGCAAGATACGGAGTGGCGCTCAAAGAAACGAGACTATTTTTTTGATTATTTCAACCTCTACTTCCCGTCTTTCACAAATCGCAATGCTGCTGAATTAAGGCAATATCTCTTCCCCGTCGGCTCCGGTCCATCGTCAAATACATGGCCGAGATGCGCATCACACCGTGCACAGAGTATTTCGGTGCGTATCATACCAAAGCTGGTATCACGTTCCTCTTTCACATTCTCATCCGCAACAGGCTTCCAGAAACTCGGCCAGCCCGTATTGGACTGATACTTTGCATCGGAAGTGAACAGATCTATGTCGCAACAAATACATCTGTACAGGCCCTTTTCTTTATTGTCCCAATACTCGCAGGTAAAGGCACGCTGTGTTCCTTTCTGGCGAGTGATTTCGTATTGAAGAGGAGTAAGCTGTTTCTTCCACTCCTCGTCGGATTTGACAACTTTGTCAAGCATAACGTACGCCTTCTTTTCCAGAGAGTATATTTTGATTCTTGGTCCGGCTGAATAGAGTGCGGCCATTCCTAACAACATCGCGACTCCAAGGACAATAATGCGTTCGGTCATTCCTGTTTTCTCCCGTTGTTCTTGCTTCTCTACATCAGGTAATACAACGAATAAGGCAAAATGGTTCTCCTGCGAGTCAACCTGTCAATCTTGTCCGTCTCTCAAATCTTCGCGGAATACTCGAAGAAGTGGATCATCGGAGATTTCATTGACGGGCTCTAGATCTTCTCAGGGTTTTCTATTGTCTGTTCGTTTTCCACGTTGCCCGTGTTCAGCGTCTGCATCGGTTCAAACAGCATCAGCCACACTTCGTCTTCTGCAACAGGTTTGTGTTCGATACCCTTCGGCACAACTATCATTTCGCCTTCGTTCAACACAATATCCTCATCGCGGAACTTGATAGTGAGCGTTCCTTTCACAACGAAAAATAGCTCGTCTTCCGCTTCATGATGATGCCACACGAACTCACCCTTTACCTTTGCAAGCTTCACGGCTTGCCCATTGAGTTCCGCAACTATTTTCGGTTCCCACTGTTCGCTGAACAGATTGAATTTCTCGTTGAGATTGACTTTCTCCATCATCTCCTCATTCATCGGAATGAATCGGGGGACCGGGCATTGGAACACAAACCCCGACGTGGCGCCTTTATCCCTCCAGCTTCGCATCAAGTGTGATTGTTGCTGTCAACGATTTGGAGATGGGACATGTGCTCTTCGCTTCGTTCGCGCATTCGGCAAACTTCTCCGCAGAAATGCCCGCAACCTTGGCCTTCAGTTCAAGATGGCTTTCAATAATTGCCCCCTGGTCGAGGTTGACTGTGCAGGTCACGTTGAGCGCATCCGGCGTGTAGCCTGCCGCTCCGAGAACGAAACTCAGTTTCATAGCAAAGCAGCCTGCGTGTGCCGCCGCAACAAGTTCTTCGGGATTGGTTCCGACGGCATTTTCAAATCGCGAGGCATACGTATACGCCTGATTCTTGATAAAACCGCTCTGCACCGAGACAACGCCCTTGCCTTCTTTGCCGGATCCGTTCCATACTGCTGTTGCCGATCGTTTCATGATGTGTGTTTCCTTTCCTCGTAAGTGATTGTAAGTTTTAGAGTTGCTGTAAATAACAATTCAATGTCTCATTTCGTTCACTACCTAAATAGTGAATGAAGTTCTGACTCGTTCAGGACAGGCACATCATCAATTCAGAAAATGTATGCCAGCACAAAAATCCCGATCATCGTGAACACTAACGCAATCTTTGCTGCAATGCCAATTGCAAGTCCGAGCCATGCACCCCCTCCGGCTTTGCCGGCTTGCTTAAGATCCTTCCTCATGATCAGCTCGCCGAGGAATGCCCCTGCAAACGGGCCGACAAGCAAACCGACAATCCCGAAGAACATACCGACGAGCATGCCAACAGTTGCTCCAAACATCGCCAGCTTGCTTGCCCCGAACTTCTTGACGCCAAAACTCGCCAGGTAGAAATCTATTCCGAATGACGTTACGGCAAGCAATCCCAGAATTCCTATCGAGAACCAACTTACGTTCACGAAATCATCCGCCCAAGCCGCAATGAAAAGTCCGGCAAAAACCAGCGAGGTTCCGGGAAGAACCGGAACAACGACGCCCACAATGCCGGTTATAACCAGAACAACGGCAACAACCCAAAGTACTGTAGACATATTATTCAACGATTGTCAGTTTCCGCCATTTGCGAAGCGAGTTAATGAGAAACGCCTGCCGGGCATTGACGAGTTCTTCTTTGCTGATAATTCGTTCTGTGATTCTTCCCTCGCTCAGGAGCTTTGCGCGAAACGTCCCCGCCAGCAACCCGCACTCTACCGGAGGCGTGAACAAATCCCCGTCCAATTCAACAACAACATTCGCAATGGTTGATTCGGTAATCTCGCCCCGTTCATTCCACAAAATCACATCATCGCATTCGAAAGCTGAAGCAATGGCATCATCGTACACCTTGCGATAGGTAGTTTTATGATAGAGAAAGAGATTGTTCGAGTCAACAGGCGCGGGGGCAAGACGTACACGAACCGGCATGCTCGGCGCTGAGGTATCGAGTGGTTTCGCTTGGAGCGCGGGGAGCCCGTTGGGGTGCATTTCCATTGTTACGCGGAACGAAGAGTGTAAGAACTGCTGCTCTGCTTGATGCAAGATCCTCAATACGGCGTCCTTGTCAAATTCAAAGCCGAAATACTCGCACGAATCTCTAAGGCGGATAAGATGTTCATCCAGCAAGAAGAAGCCATCTTCTTTCGTGTACAAGAATGTCTCGAGTAAATTGAATTGCGGGCGAATCTCTGTGAGAACACGCGCCTTCGTCAAACATTCGTCGTACTCATCTCCGGCAGTGGAATCCCACACAACTCCTCCCCCGACTCCGTATTCGGCGACCTTTGAATGCTTATCGATGAGAACGGTTCTAATTGCCACGTTGAAATGCGCTTTCCGATCCGGCGCAATGAAGCC
>JAHBUR010000067.1 GCA_019637975.1 Bacteroidota bacterium
GATGCTTTGTGGGCAAGCAAAACTCCGCCAGCGATGTCGCCGATGGCATAAATCATCGGGTCGGCGGTTTGCAGTTTGTCGTTCACCTGGATGAAACCCTTCTCGTCTTTCTGCAGTTTGGTGTTCTCAAGTCCGAGATCATTGCTGTTCGGAACGCGTCCGACGGAGACGAGCACGCGGTCGTACAGTTCCTCCATCTCTTTTCCGTTGTACTCCATCTGGACTTTGATCTGCTTCTTGTATGTCGACATTTTCTTGACTTTCGCTTTCAGGCGGATTTCCTTGAACGACTTCTCCGCTTTCTTGATTACCGGACGAATCAAATCCGGGTCGGCTCCCGTCAAAATCTGATCGAGTGCTTCCACGAGAACGATGCTGCTGCCGAGCGTCGCGTACACGGTGCTGAGCTCCATCCCGATATAGCCGCCGCCGACAACAAGAAGATTTTTCGGCACTTCCTCCACTTCGAGCGCCTCCGTGGATGTCATGATGCGCTTGTTGCCCAGATCAAACGCGGGAGGCATCGCCGGACGCGAGCCGGTGGCGATAATGGCCTTGTCATACGTGACGAATTTCTGTCCCTGCTTCGTTTCGACGCGTAGCGTTTTGGAATCCTCAAAGTATCCACGGCCAAACATCACCTCAACACCGCGGCTTTTTGCCAGCGTTGCAACGCCGCCGGTGAGCTTCCCCACGATGGAATTTTTCCACGCACGCATTTTGTTCAGATCAAGCTTCGCTTTGCCGAATACGATGCCGCGGTAATCGGAATCTTGCGCTTCATGGACCAGCTTCGCGGCGTGCAGATAGGCTTTTGATGGAATGCAGCCGACGTTCAGACACACACCTCCGAGCACATCGTCCTTCTCCACAAGAATCACTTTCTTGCCGCGGTCGGCGGCGTAGAATGCAGCCGCATGTCCGCCGGGACCGGAGCCGATGACAACGATATCTGTTTTGATTGATTTCATATCTTTCTTTCTTCTGTGTAGAATTCTGCCACCAAGAACCAAAGACTCAAAGGGATCACCAACGATATTTTAGAGTACATATCGTTTTATGCCATGTTTGATAAGTGGAACGTTGAAATTGATGAGATAACCTAACCTCTTGCCCAAAAGATGCAGATGGCTGAGGATCTGAGCCTGCCAGACCGGATTCATTTCTTCCACTGCCTTGAGTTCGCAAACAACCGAATCCTCGACCAGCACGTCCAATCTCAACCCTTCATTGAAGTGAAGGTCTTTGTAGCGAATAGGGAAATCTATCTGACGCTTGAAACAAAGTCCGCGTTGACCGAGTTCATAACAAAAACAAGACTCATAAATCTTTTCGAGAAGACCTGGACCCAATTCGTTGTGAACAGCGTACGCTGCATCCACTATCAGCTTCCCTATCTCCTCTTCTCGCGAGGAAAGCGGCAAGAATTCTTTATGTGTCTTTCCCATCTCACAGACTTTGTGTGGGACTTGGATTCTTGGGTTCTTCGTGGCGAACCTTCTCAGGACTTCACATCTTCTTCTTTGAATCCTTGCAGCGCTTGCACGAAATCAGTGATGAACCGCGCCGCATTCGCGCCATCTATCACACGATGGTCGTACGACAAGCCCAGCGGGACGATCACACGCTGCACGATCTTCTTGTTCTTCACAACCGCTTGCAATGAACCGCGTCCGACACCGAGGATTGCCACTTCAGGCTTGTTGATGATCGGCGTGAAGTGAGATCCCCCGATTCCACCCTGATTGGAGATCGTGAACGATCCGCCTTGCATTTCTTCAAGACTCACCTTCCGTTGGCGTGTGCGCTCGGCGATATCCTGCAACTCGATGGAGAGTTCGAGCATGCTCTTCTTGTCCACGTCACGAATAACGGGAACAATCAATCCCTGTTCGGTATCAACGGCAATGCCGAGATGATAGTAGTTCTTGTACACAATCTCTTCCGCCGCTTCATCCATGCTCGCGTTGAAGATCGGATGCTTTTTCAGCGTTTCGACCACTGCCTTCATGATGAAGGGTGTCAAAGTCAGATTCGCCTTTTTCTTCTCGTACGCTTTCTGATATTTCTTGCGCAAGGCAAGAACATCCGTGATGTCAACGTTATCGAACTGGGTAATGTGAGGGATTGTCGTCCACGACTCTGTCATCTTGTTGCTGATGGCTTTGCGGAGTTGCGACATTTTCTTCTTCTCGACGCTTCCCCATTTCGAGAAGTCAACGCTCACAGCGGCAGGCTTGGAAACGGCCGCCGCAGCAACTGCCGTGGCTTTGGGCTGGGCCCCGAGAGATTGAAGCCGTTGAATGTATGCCTTTACGTCCGAAAGGAGAATTCTCCCGCCGTTGCCGCTTCCGCGAATGCGGCTGAGATCAAGTCCGATGTCGCGGGCCATCTTGCGAAGAGAAGGCGAAGCCGGAGGTGGAAAACCGCCCGGTGATTTCACCGGCTCATCCATGATCTGCGGCATCATGGCAGGCACGGATTCTTCTGCAACGGCAACAGGTTCATCTTCCTCCAACTCCGTTGAAGGTTCAGTCGATGTAGAGACTTGCGATACAGCACCGGCATCTCCTTCGGCAACGGAAAAAATCAAAGTGCCAACCTTGATCTCATCTCCGTCTTTCACATGAATCTTGGTAATAGTTCCGGCAACGGGCGTAGGGATTGACGCAACTGCCTTCTCGCTTTCCAGTTCGAGAATGGATTGGTCTTTCTTCACCGTATCGCCTTCCTTGACAAATATCGTGGAGACGGTGCCGCTGTCGGCGCCTTCACCAAGACGGGGTAGTCGTACATCCATCTGCATTCCTTTCGAATATGACGTGCCACAGAGGCACGGAGACACAGAGTCTTTTAGAGAATGAGTCTTTTTATTCCGTTGGTCAGCATACGCGTATTGAAGTTGATGAGCAGACCAACCTTCGTTCCGGTTATCTTGAGATATGTGAGGACTTGAGCTTCAAAAACGGGGTCAAGCCTCTCAACGCTTTTCCATTCCACAATAACTCTGCCTTCGACAACTAAATCGACCCTGTATTCGCCGATACTGTGGCCTTTATAGACAACCGGATAAGAAACTTGTCGCTTGAAAGAGATGCCTACGCTTTCAAACTCTACACAAAGGGCGGATTCATAGGTGTTTTCCAGCAGCCCTGGTCCAAGTTGCCGATGAACTTCTATAGCGCAGCCTATTATCCGTTCGGTGAGTTTGTTGATTTCATCGAGGGAGCTATCAATTTCCATCAATAAGTAACTCCGTGTCTCGGTGTCTCTGTGGCTAAGCAACAATCGGAAACGCCTTCTCCGGATCCACGCCAAGTTCTATGATGGCCTTCTCGACGGCCTTCCTCGTCACGAATCCCTTTTGCGAAAGCTGGTATAGAGTGCCAATGACAATCGACTCCGCATCAACCTCGAAGAAACGGCGCAATTGTTTGCGTGTGTCGCTGCGTCCGAAGCCGTCTGTGCCGAGCGCCATCAACCCGCCGGGAACCCAGGGCGCGATCTGTTCGGCGATAATTCTCATGTAATCCGAGGCCGCAACAAAGACGCCATGCTCTTTCTCGAGAATCTGTTCGAGATAGGATCTCTTCGGTGTAGCTGTCGGGTGCAGCATGTTCCAATGCCGGGCGTTCAATGACTCGTTGCGCAGGCGCTTGTAGCTCGTTGCGCTCCATACATCCGCCGAGACATCGTAGTGTTCGGCGAGAATCTCCTGTGCGCGCAGCGCTTCGCGCATTATCGGCCCGCTTCCGAAGAGATGTGCCTTGTGCTTCAATTTCTTTTCGCCGACCTTGAATTTGTACAGGCCATTCAGAATGCCTTGCTCTGCGCCCAACGGCATCGGCGGCATGGTGTAGTTTTCGTTGTAGAGCGTGATGTAGTACCAGATTTTTTCGTTGTCTGCATACATGCGCTTCAGTCCATCCCAAATGATAACGGCGATTTCATACGCGAACGCCGGGTCATAGCACAACAGATTGGGAATGGTGCTTGCAAGAAGATGGCTGTGCCCGTCTTCATGCTGCAAGCCTTCGCCGTTCAGAGTTGTTCTGCCCGCCGTTGCGCCGCACAGAAACCCTTTTACCATCATGTCGCCTGCCGCCCACGCCTGATCGCCGATGCGCTGGAAGCCGAACATTGAATAGTAGATATAGAATGGAATCATGTTCACGCCATGCGAGGAATATGAAGTTGCCGCGGCAATAAATGATGCCATCGAACCGGCTTCCGTGATTCCTTCTTCAAGTATTTGTCCGTCCGTTGCCTCGTGATAGTAGAGCAACGTTTCGCTGTCGACAGGCTTATAAAGCTGTCCCTTCGGAGAGTAGATACCGACCTCGCGGAACAACGGATCCATACCGAACGTGCGGGCTTCATCGGGAATGATCGGAACTACCTGCTTGCCGATTTTCTTGTTGCGCAGCAATGCGCCAAGCAATCGAACGAACGCCATCGTTGTCGAAACTTCGAATCGCTCGGAACCTTTGAGGAATTCGCCGAAGTCGGCAAGCGACGGAACTTCAAGCGGCGCGGCTTTTTCCGATCTGACAGGAAGAAATCCGCCCAGAGCTGTACGGCGGGCAAGCAGGTATTTGGTTTCGGGACTTTCTTCAGCCGGACGATAAAACGGCGTATCAACAACGTCTTCGTCGCTGATCGGAATCTCAAACCGCTGACGGAACTCGCGAAGTTCCTTTTCGTTCAGCTTCTTCTGTTGATGCGTAACGTTGCGCCCTTCACCGCCTTCGCCGAGGCCGTAGCCTTTCACCGTCTTCGCGAGAATCACGGTTGGCTGACCTTTGTGGTTCATCGCGGCGTGGTATGCCGCATACACTTTTTGCGGATCGTGCCCGCCGCGCTTCATCTTGCGGATTTGTTCATCGGTAAGATGATTGACGAGTTCGAGCAGCTCGGGATATTTGCCAAAGAACTGTTTCCGCGTATGGCTCCCCGGCTCAAC
>JAHBUR010000068.1 GCA_019637975.1 Bacteroidota bacterium
CAAAGAGGAACACGTCCCGGATCCGAAATTGTTCCGAGGCAAACCGGGCAAACTGGCGGACTGCTTCAGTCGCACTTTGTTCTGTATGCACGATAGAATCCCTCCATTTGGTTGAGATATGACTTTGTAAATGCTGGGGTACACTTCTTATAGAACTCAAGCTTGAACTGGGCGTACCGTGTCTCGATCTGAAATTCATTTGCTTCGGCAAGGAGTTGTTTCTCCTCTTCGGACAAGGAAAGCCCTGCGCCCTCAGCAAGTTTCAGAAGATTATGAATCTTCGGGGGTGTATTCGATTTATTGTTCTTGATCCACAAAGCTTTGAGCAGTTTCTCCAATGCCAAATGGGCGACAAAGAGAGACCAATTAAAATGCTTGGATTGAAACATGCTCTTTGCAGTCGTGAGGTCGCTCTCGGAGTCTTCTACCCAGAATTGTATGTGCTCATCCTTCGTCATGCAACCGTAATCTAACCAATCACGTGGACACTTTCAAAACAACGAAGGGCATTCCTCGGGGAAAATGCCCTTGAGCGCCCCAACCATGCAAAGACTCTACCTCGTCCTTACAAACACCGGCGCCTGTTGGTACTTGAACGTCGAGTCGGTTAGCTTTTTCAACTCCTTCGTTTGCCAGTTCACAAGATAGATGTCGAACTGCGTTTGTTTCGTATCGAAGCCCTCGAACGCAAGCCACTTGCCGTCGTCGCTCCAATCGTGCCAGCCTTGATCGGTTGCTTCTGTGTCCAACAGTTTCCATTGCTTCTTGCCGTCCGGCGTAATGCCGTAGAGGCTGTACTTCCCGTTTTGAAATGATTGATAGCTGATGAAGTCTTCGGTCGGGTGCCAGTGGGGCGGACCGGCATGATAGGCGTGCCACGCTGCTGTTGTGTCGTCGGCAGGATAATGCGTGAGCTGACGTGTCTCTCCGGATGCCATATCCATCACCCACAATTCGGCTTTCTCCTGCCTGTTCCGCTTTTCTTTGCGGTAACGATAGGCGATATTCTTTCCATCAGGAGAGAAGACCGGGTCGCCATACGTCGACGAAGTGTCGTTTGTGATTTGCTTGTACGCACCGCTTTTGAGATCGACAAGAAAGAGCTGGTTTCGAACTGCCGTGCCCAAACGTCCCGCCACAATCAGCTCCGAGCCGTTGTTGCGGGTACTCATCCACGAGTCTTCAAGACGCAAATCCGTCACTTTGCGTATCGTCTTTCCGGCGTCATCTGTTGCATAGAGATAGTAGCATCGGCGGCATGAGTCCCTGTCGCTGATGAAATACAGTGTGTTCTTGTACGCGTAGTACGTCCACGCAACATCGAGGTGGTTGGTGATGTTTCTCTTCTTCCTCCCATCCATCTCCATTCCGAACACATCGTAGTTGTCGGTTTTTCCATCAACCTGCACGTTGTAGGCAATCCAATAATTCGCCTGCGATTGTGCGTTGAGAGATGCGTACCCCGCCAAAAGAAAGAGGGGCAAGAGAAGGATAATATTCTTGATCATGCTATCTCCACACTCCGAGAATCAATCCAATAAGTGAAAAATATACGACGACGTATCCGCCGTTAATGGAAATGTACTTCCATGACCTCCGCTCAAACAAAGCAATGATCGTCAAAACCATTGCAGCCCAACCAAACCCGGCGAGAAATCCCGCCGTCAATCCCCACGACCAATTCGTCTTGTCGTCGCCGAGAAAGAACGCAAGATTGTATGAGATGATCCATGCAAGCAGGAACGTCATGCCGTACAGTTTGGCAGGATTGACATTCTTCAAATCCTCTTCGCGCAGGTTGTTTTCCCGCAGCCAGCCGCGATAGAACATCGCGGGTGAATACCACAGCGCCCCAACAGCGAGATTGAGTACAGCACACACAAACACGGCAAGATGATTGATGTAGATATTCTCCATTGAACGGCTCCCTTAAGAGTTATTGGTAGATGAAGATACTTCGGGAGCCGGAAAACCGATTGTAAAAAATTTACCTGACCGGCACATAGTTGAGTTGGCCGTTCTTCCGTGCCATATACTCATCCGGCGTGAAGCCCGAGAAGCGCTTGAAGTCATGAATGAAATGTGCCTGATCGTAGTAGCCAGTGTCGAGCGCAAGCTGGCTCCAGTCAATATTCCGCCGACGCTCGATTTCCTGTATCACGCGCTGAAAACGCATGATCGTGAGATAGGCTTTTGGCGCAACACCGACCGCTTGCTTGAACATTTGAATGAAATGCTTTTGCGAGTAGCCGATTTCCTGTGTCAGGATATTCATGGATATTTGGGAGGGATTTTCGACGATGCGCCCGACGGCATAAGCAACGCACGGATTGACATTCAACCTGCTGTGAAACTGCCGTTCAAGAAACGTTGCGGCAACTGCAAAGCGGCGGGCGGGAACGGATTCTGCAAGCAAGGCGTCCCGAAGATCGGCAAAGAAATCCTTCCAGAGAATGTCGGCCTGAACAACGTGATTGCTGACTTCGTTCATCGGCAGAGGGAAGAAGGGAAATGCCATCCCCTTCTTGAATGCGATGATGAACATCGCCGAATCTTTGCCGCTCGGAATGCTGATCGGTTCCGTCCGCACGCCGGACGCCCAGCATCCTTTGCAAATCTGGATTTCCTTCAGCGTGAGATTGTCGTAGATGCTTTTCGGCGTTTCGGTAAGATCGATAATGATTTCAACGTTGCCGTCGGGCAGAAAGCGATCAATGGCGTGATCCGGTTGGTAGTCCGTGTAGTAGATGAAGCGTTCGATGAACGTTTCGAGCGGAGGCTTGGGAACAACGGTATGAAAGATCATTTCAGTTTGTGCCTCGTCGTCGTTCACATTGCGGTCGAAACAGAGATCAGTGTCTTTTCTTCGGCGTGTACAGATTCGTAGCGTCACCGTAAAAGGCGTGAGCCGCTTCCATCACCGTTTCGGAAAGTGTCGGGTGGGCGTGAATGGTTTCGGCAAGGTCACGGACGCTTGCGCCCATTTCAATGGCAACCACGCCTTCAGCAATCAATTCGCCGGCGTTTGCCCCTACCATGCCGACACCGAGCAGGCGTTCAGTTTCCGGTTCGACGACAAGCTTGGTCAAGCCGTCCGTTCTGTCGAACGTCAACGCACGACCTGAAGCAGACCAGGGAAATTTCGAGATTTCCACCTTGATGCCGCGCTGCTTCGCTTCTCCTT